>NZ_CALRZC010000004.1:0-87209 GCF_943372545.1 Variovorax sp. YR752
CGCGTCATTCAGGCCGAAGGCCAGATCGAAGGCGAAAGAATCCGTTCCCTTCGCCACCGCGAAGTCGAGGAACGGCCCTTGCACGGACAGGGCATCGGCGATGAGTATGTTCCCGTTCAAGTTCGAGACCAGCTCAAGGATGCCAGCCGATTCGACCTCCAGCTTCGTGCCCGTCACCGTCAGGCGGCCGGTCTCCAGCAAGGAAACCCCGCCGGCCGACGTCTGCGGCACGCCCGTGAAGTCGATCGCGAACGGTGCATTCGGATTGGCCACGAACACCTTGCCCGCGGCAATGTCGGCCGCCGTGAGCACGTGGTCGACCTGCTCGTCGCCGAAGGCCACGCGCACCTTGTCGCCCGCCTTCGCATCCGTGTTGTCGAAGTACACATCCACGCCCGTGCCGCTGGCCACCAGCTGGGTCGGGGCCTTGGGCGGCACCTGGTCCAGCGTGACCGCCTGCGACTGCTCGGGCCCCCCGTTGCCGGCGGCATCGACCACGCGGGTCTGGATATTCCAGCTGCCGGTGTGGCTGTTGCTGTCCTGCACCGTCCACTGCGTGCCGCTGACGGACGCGGCCTGCCAGGTCGTGCCGCCGTCGGTCGACACCTGCAGCGTCTCGTTCGCGGCCAGGGCGGCCGAGAGCACACCCTTCATGTCGCGACCGGCGTTGCCGTCGTTGGTCAGGAAGTCGCTGGCGCTGAAGCCGCTGTCGTTGCCGATCTCGGTCACGGTGGCGGTCTGCGTCGGGGGCACCGTGTCCACGGTGAAGCCGAACGAAGCCGATGCTGCGCTGGTGTTGCCTGCCACATCCGTCGCGGTCACGGTGATGCTGTGCGCGCCATTGCCCAGCGCCGTGAGCGGCGTGAACGTCCAGTTGCCGCCGGCGTCGGCCACGACCGTGCCCAGCAAGGTGGCGCCGTCGTACACCTTCACGGTGCTGCCCGCTTCGGCCTTGCCCTTGAACTCGGGCTTGGCATCGTCGGTGAAGCCACCCTTGCCGATGGCGCCGGTGATGGCGCCCACGTTGTCGAGCACGCGCTCGATCACAGGCGCGTCGGGCGGGCCGCCGTCGAGCTCGACAGTCACCTTGTAGGGGGCCGTGAGCGCGGTCTCGTTGCCCGCCACGTCGTGTTCGTAAACCCTGAACGTGTTCAGGCCTTCGGCCAGCGGCGCGTCGACCTGCAGCGTCCAGTTGCCGTCCTTGCCGATGACGGCCTGGCCCAGCTGGCGCTCGCCATTGACGTCCTTGACCATCACGATGACGGTGTGGCCGGACACGCCGGAGCTGGTGCCGCTGATCAGCGGTCGCGCGTCGTCGCTGGTGCCGCCCGAGATCACGTTGCCGGTCGTGCCGCCCGCGGCGTCCGCAACGCCGGTGATGGACAGCTTGCTGGCATCCGGCGGGGTCACGTCGATCTCGAAGTTGAACGCGGCCGAGGGCGCGCTCTCGTTGCCCTGGGCATCGCGCGCGACGAGGGTGATGGCGTGGTGGCCTTCCGTCATGTCGGCCGAGGGCGTGAAGCTCCAGCTGCCGTCTTCCTCCACGCGGGTCTGGCCGATCACGGTGCCGTTGTCCTGGATGACGATGGTGTCGCCCGGCGTGCCCTGCCCATGGAAGTCGGGCTGGCGGTCGTCGGTGACGCTGCCGGAGACAAGGGGGTTCTGGATGTCGCCGGCGTTGTCGAGGGCGCCGCTCAGCGCGGGGGGCTGCAGCGCGAAGGGCGATGCCAGGCTTGCGTTCATGGCCTGGCTGATGTTCTTGTCGTCATCGGCAGCGAGGTTCGACGGTTGGAAAGTCATTGAATTCCTGGGTTTTCTGAAGAAAGTAAGACCCCCGATCGGTGTGCGAATGCGCACGGCCCGATGCAACAGGGAGGTCCGTCAGGCACTCTAGGGAGCGCGGCGGCGCGAGGCCATCAGACGAATCTGAAAGCCAGGCCGCGGGAGCCGGTCGGTACCCCGAAACGCAAATAAATCCGGCGGCAACAGCACAAGGAAGAACGCGGCGCAGCCTTCAGTGCGCGCCCGCCGCGCGAAGCCGCGTCCACCGGCAAGCAGGCCGCACGAAAAAAAAGCGCGACAGCCGCACAAGGCAGCTGTCGCGCCGATGGGCCGATTGGCTTACAGGATGGTCACGTGGACCTTGTCCTCGACCAGCAGCTCGGCCGTGCCGGCCAGGTTGGTGTAGACGCTGTACGTCACACCGCCCACCGTGGCATTGCTGCCCTGCATCCAGCCGTCGCCGCCGTCGTGGCCGCCGAGCAGGTCGACTTCGCCGTTCGCGCCGTTGACCAGCATCTGCACCTTGCCGTCGGCCGTGACCATGTCACGCGCACCGCCGGCCAGCACGTCGCTCGTGCTCAGCGCCAGCGTGTTGCCGCCCGCACCGAGGTCGAACTTCTCGAAGCCCTGCACCTTCGCCAGGCCGAGGGCCGACAGGTCGATGTGCATCGCCTTGCCGTCCATCACCAGGGTGTCGATGCCCAGGCCGCCGTCGAGGCGTTCGAAGTCGCCACCGATGACATGAACGATGTCGTTGCCCGCGCCGCCCTGCACCACGTCGCCCGTGCCGACGTTGGTGAAGGTGTCGTTGCCGGCGCCGCCTTCGAGCCGGTCGGCGAAGCCGAGCCTGGCGATGAGGGTTTCGTCAGCCTCAGCGATCGTTTGAGTTGCATGGCTGAGCCCGTCGACGCGGTAGCCCGCATGCACGAGCGTCGCATCTGCATCGACCTGCAGGCCCGTGCTGTTGAAGGTGGCAGCCGTATCCGGCCCTCCCTCGCCATGAATTTCACTGCCCTCAACATCCGAGTCAGCCCCATCGGTCCCATTGAACGAATTGGCCTCTTCGCCGCCATGGTAAATCTGTGAGTCGGCACGGGTGTCCAGCACTTCCTCCGGTGGGAGCACTTGACTAGTGCCACCAGGGCGCGTGATTGTCAGCGCGGGGATGGTTGTGCCATTCCCGTCGCCCCCAGGAGTGACGAAGCTGAAACTTGCAATGCCTTTTCCCAACGGCGCTTCGAAATCCACATCGCCATTCAAATGATTGGTAGTCCCGTGATAGTTGAGCCTTCCTACTTCGACACCAGCCGCATCAAAGAATGCCACGTACATCGGCTGCATAGAAGATTCGGCACCAAACCTGAACTGAATCCGCGTCGCCGGCTCATCCAACAGAAAGTCCGTACGGTAGTGCGTAACGGCAGCACCGAGCCAGAGACTTTCGGACAGATCTCCTATTTTTTGTTCGCTGTAAACCTTTACGGAGCTAGTCCCCAGATAGACGCCCGTCGGGGTCACATGCCGCTGAGTAAATGCGCTACCAGAAAGGAACTCCGAACCAAGCGGAGTGGTTGTACGGTACCCCGACACATTACCCGCCTGATCAATCACGCCCACTACGACGCTGCTCGTCATGTCTGCAGGCAACGCTACCGTCACACTTTGCGCATCGATGTCCGCCTGCGTCAGTGTGTGCTGCAAGTGTTTTCCGTTGGACACGATATCCAGTGAGTCGCCGACTTTCAGTTTGGTATCAGCCAGTGTCACCGCTACTTTTTCGCCTCTCACGTCCACAGTCACGCTCGTTGGCGCAACCGGTGCCGTGGTATCCACCGTGAACCCGAACGCCGCCGACGGCACGCTGGTCGTGCCCGCCTGGTTCATCGCCACCGCACTGATGCTGTGGCCGCCATCGGCCAGCGGCGCGTCGGGCGTGTAGGTCCAGTTGCCCGAGGCGTCGGCCTTCACGCGGATGACTTCCACACCGTTGTCAAGAATGATCACGGTGCTGTTCGCCTCGGCCTTGCCCACGAAGAAGGGCCGGCTGTCGTCGGTGAAGTCGCCGCTGTACATCTCGCCCTTCGTGGCGCCCACGTCGTCCGTCACCGTCACGATGGTCGGCCGGGGGGGTGGTGTGGTCAGCACGGTGAAGCCGAACGCGTCGGAGGGCGCGCTGGTGTTGCCCGCCGTGTCTACGGCGGTCACGGTGATGCTATGCGTGCTGTTGCTCAGCGCGGTGTCCGGCGTGTAGGTCCAGTTGCCCGAGGCATCGGCCTGCACGCGGATGAGTTCCACGCCCTTGTCGTAGATGACCACGGTGCTGCCGGCTTCGGCCGTGCCCTTGAACTCGGGCCGCGGGTCGTCGGTGGTGCCGTTCAGCGCCACGTTGCCCAGGATGCTGCCCACGTCGTCGGTCACCGACACGAGGGTCGGCTTGGCCGGCGCGGTGGCATCCACGGTGAAGTCGAACGAAGCGGACGGCGCGCTGGTGTTGCCTGCCGCATCGGTCGCGGTGACGGTGACGCTGTGCGCACCGTCGCCCAGCGCCGTGCCCGGCGTGCAGGCCCAGTTGCCGCCGGCGTCGGCCACGACCGTGCCCAGCAGGGTCGCGCCGTCGTACACCTTCACGGTGCTGCCCGCTTCGGCCTTGCCCTTGAACTCGGGCCTGGTGTCGTCGGTGAGGCCGCCCTGGGTCAGGTCGGTCGTGAGGGGGCCCACGTTGTCGACCACCGTCACGATGGTCGGCACGGCCGGCGGCGTCAGGTCCACCGTCAGCTGCCATGGGTTGGAGGGCTCGCTGCGGTTGCCCGCCTTGTCCTCGCTCACCACGGTGAAGTCGTAGGTGCCGCTGTTGAGTTGCGTGGTCGTGAAGCTCCAGTTGCCCGCAGCGTCGGCCGGGACCTTGCCCAGCAGGTTGCCGCCGTCGCTGTAGATGTACACGGTGCTGTTGGCCTCGGCCTTGCCCGACAGGGTCGGGGTGAAGTCGTCGGTCGATGCGCCGTGGGCCAGCGGCCCGCGCAGGTCGCCCACGTCGTCTTCCACCTTCTCGATGGTCGGCTTGGCTGGCGCCAGCGTGTCCACCGTCAGGTCGAAGACCGGGGTGGGCTTGCTCTCGCCGCCGGCGTCCGTGGTCACGGTGGCGGTCAGCGTGTACAGGCCGTCGCCCAGCGCGGGAGACGGGGTGAAGCTCCAGTTGTCGTTGGCGTCGGCCACGACCTCGCCCAGCAGCACGCCGCCGTTGTAGATCTTCACGGTGCCGCCGGCCGTGGCCTTGCCGCTGAGCGTCGGGGTGGTGTCGTCGGTGACGCCGCCCTTGGCGATGGCGCCGGTGACGGTGCCCGCGTTGTCCTCGGCGCCGGTGATGGACACGGTGACGTCGCGGGTGTCCAGCGTGAAGTCGATGGCCGGGCTCCTGGCGCCCAGGTTGCCCGCCACGTCGATGACGGCATGCGCGAGTTCGTGCGCGCCGTCCACCAGCGGCGTGGTCGGCGTGAACTTCCAGTTGCCTTCGGCGTCGGCCGGCACGCGGCCGATTTCGCTGCCGTGGTCGTAGATGACGACGGTGGCGTTCGGCTCGGTCTTGCCCGTGTAGGTCGGGGTGCTGTCGTCGATGGTGCTGCCGCTGGTGATCGGGCCGACGATGTCGCCGGCGTCGTCACTCAGCACGGCCGTGCCGGCGGTCGGCGCCGTGGTGTCCACGGTGACGGGGTACACGCCCGTCTTGTCGCTGGTGTTGCCGGCCAGGTTGGTGGCGGTTGCCGCCAGGTTGTTGAGGCCTTCGGCCAGTGCGGCCGGCGGGGTGAAGACCCAGGTGCCGTCGCCCTGCACGAGGGTGGTGCCGAGCAGCACGTCGTTGCTGTAGACGGAGATGGTCGCGCCCACTTCGCCGGTGCCCGACACGGTCGGGGTGGCGTCGTCGGTCACGGCGTTCTTCTGCAGGTCGCCCACGATGGAACCCGCGTTGTCGTTCACCGACACGATGGTCGGCGGCTGCGGGTTTTCGTCGCCGATCACCTTGAAGCCGAAGCCGTCCGAGGCCGCGCCGGTGTTGCCGGCGGCGTCCACGGCGGTGGCCGTCAGGTTGTGCAGGCCGCTGCCCAGCGGCAGCAGTGGCTCGAAGCTCCAGTTGCCGTTGGCGTCGACGGGCGCGCGGCCCAGCTCGATGGCGCCGTCCTTGATGACGACGGTGCTGTTCGGCTCGGCCTTGCCGCTGACGAGCGGCTTGGCGTCGTCGGTGATGCCGCCCGGGCTCAGGTCGCCCTTCACGGCGCCCTGGTCGTCGTACACCGAGTCGATGGTCGGCTGGCCCGGGGCCACCGTGTCCACGACCACCACGTGCGGCGCCGAGGGCTCGCTCAGGTTGCCCGCCTTGTCTTCGTTGACCACGGTGAAGCTGTGCTCGCCGTTGTTCAGCGGTGTGGTGGGCGTGAAGTTCCAGTCGCCCTTGCTGTCGACGTCGGCGGTGCCCAGCAGGCTGCCGTTGTCGAACACCTGCACGGTGGTGCCGGGTTCGCCCTTGCCCGACAGGGTCGGGGTGGTGTCGTCGGTCGAGCCGCCATTGGCGATCGGGCCCTGGATGCCGCCCACGTCGTCCTTGACCGCGTCGATGGCGAGCTTCGAGGGCGCGCTCAGGTCCACGGTCAGCGCGAACGCTTCGGTCCGGGCGCTCTCGCCAGTGGCCGTGGTGGTCACAGTGGCCGTCAGTTGATGCTGGCCTTCGCCCAGGGCGGTGCCCGGCGTGACGCTCCAGTTGCCGTTGGCATCGGCCGTGGTCTGGCCCACCAGGGTGTCGCCGTCGTACACCTTGACGATGCCGTTGGCGGTGGCCTTGCCCGTGAGGGTCGGGGTGGCGTCGTCGGTGACGCCGCCCTTGGCGATGGCGCCGGTGATCGTGCCCACGTTGTCGCTCGCGCCGTCCAGGGTGACCGTGACGCCGGCGGTGTTGACCGTGAAGTCGATGGCGGCGCCCTTCTCGCCCACGTTGCCGGCCGGGTCGATCACGGCGTTGCTGAAGCTGTGCTCGCCGTCCGCCAGCGGGGTGTTCGGCGTGAAGCTCCAGTTGCCCTGGGCATCCGCCGGCACGCGGCCGATTTCCTTGCCGTCGTCATAGACGACCACGGTGGCGTTCGGCTCGGTCTTGCCGCTGAACGTGGGGGTGCTGTCGTCGGTGATGTCACCGCTGGTGATCGGTCCCTTGATGGAACCGACGTCGTCGCTCAGCACGGCGCTGGAGGCGCCCGGTGCCACGGTGTCGACGGTGATCGGGTAGTCGCCGGTCTTCGGGCTCGGGTTGCCTGCGGCGTTGGTCGCGTCGGCGGTGATGTTGTGCAGGCCGTCGGCCAGGTCGTTCGACGGCGTGAAGGTCCAGTTGCCCGTGGCGTCGGCCACCACGGTGCCCAGCAGCTTGCCGTTGCTGTACAGCGAGACGGTGGCGCCGATTTCGGCGGTGCCCACGATGGTCGGACGCGCGTCGTCGGTGACGGCCTCCTTCTGCAGGCCGCCCTTGCTCGCGCCCACGTCGTCGTTCACCGCGGTGATGGCCGGCACGGCGGGTGCGCCGCCGCCGATCACGTCGAAGCCGAAGCTGTCGGAGGTCGCTCCCACGTTGCCGCCGGTGTCCACGGCCGTCACGGTGATGCTGTGCGCGCCGTTGCCCAGCGGCAGCAGCGGCTCGAAATGCCAGTTGCCGTCGGCATCGACCGGCGCGCGACCGATCTCGATGCCGCCGTCCTTGAGGATCACGACACTGTTCGGTTCCGACTTGCCGCTGAGCAGCGGCTTGGCATCGTCGGTGGTGTCGCCCGGGTTCAGGTTGCCCTTGATGGCGCCCTGGTCGTCGTACACCGTGTCGATGGTCGGCTGGCCGGGCCACGGCGAGGTGTCGACGATGACCGTGTACGCCTCCGAGTGCTCGCTCGGATTGCCCGCCTTGTCTTCGTTGACGACGCTGAAATTGTGCTCACCGATCGCCAGCGGCGGGGCCGGCGTGAAGCTCCAGTCGCCCTTGCTGTCGACGTCGACGGTGTCCAGCAGGACCCCGTTGTCGAACACTTGCATGGTGGTGCCGGGCTCGCCCTTGCCCGACAGCGTCGGGGTGGCGTCGTCGGTGATGCCGCCGTTGGCGATCGGGCCCTTGATCGAACCCACGTCGTCGCTGATCGCGTCGATGGCGGGCTTGGAAGGCGGGCTCAGGTCGACGGTCAGCTCGAACACTTCGGTCGGGGCGCTCTCGCCGTTGGCCGGCGTGGTCACGGTGGCGCTCAGGGTGTACAGGCCTTCGACCAGGGCGGTGTCCGGCGTGAAGGTCCAGTTGCCGTTGGCGTCGGCCGTGGTCTGGCCCAGCAGGGTGGCGCCGTCGTACACCTTGACGGTGCCGTTGGCGGTGGCCTTGCCCGTGAGGGTCGGGGTGGCGTCGTCGGTGACGCCGCCCTGGGCGATGGCACCGATGATCTTGCCCACGTCGTCGCTTGCGCCGTCGATGCGGATGACAGGAGGTGTCGACGCGACCGTGAAGTCGGTTGCCGGGCCGCGCGCGCCGGCATTGCCGGCCGCGTCGATCACGGCATGGCTGAAGCTGTAGCTGCCGTTGTCCAGGGGGGCCGGCGTAAAGCGCCAGTTGCCTGCCTCATCGGTCGGCACGCGGCCGATTTCCTTGCCTTCGTTGTAGATGACGACGGTGGCGTTCGGCTCGCTCTTGCCGGCGTACGTGGGGGTGTCGTCGTCGGTGATGCCGCCGCTGGCGATCTCGCCCTGGACCGCACCCACGTTGTCGCTGAGCACCGCAGCCGAGGCTGCGGGCGGCGTGAAGTCGGTGGTCAGCACGAACCCGGCCGAAGGCGCGCTCGTGTTGCCGGCCTTGTCGGTGGCGGTGACGGTGAAGCTGTGCGTGCCCTCGTTCAGCGGCGTGGTCGGGGTGTAGGCCCAGTGGCCGGCGGCGTCGACCGGGGCCGTGCCCAGCAGCTTGCCGTTGTCGTACACGGTGACGGTGCTGCCGGCTTCGGCCTGGCCCGACAGGGTCGGCGACGGGTCGTCGGTGACGCCGCCGTTGACCAGCGCGCCCTGCTTGGCGCCCACGTCGTCTTCGGCCGACACGATGGTGGGGGCCGTCGGTGCGGCGGTGTCCACGGTGAAGCCGACCACGGGCGTGGGCTTGCTCACGTTGCTGCTCAGGTCGGTGGCCGTGGCGGTGATCTTGTGCTCGCCCTGGCTGAGGTCGGCCGTGGGCGTGAAGCTCCACTTGCCGTCCGCGCCGACCAGCGTGGTGCCCAGCAGGGTCTTGCCTTCGCCTTCGCCGTCGTACACATGGATGGTGCTGTCGACCTTGCCCGTGCCCTTGATCTCGGGACGCGTGTCGTCGGTGACGCCGCCCGGGGCAATGACGCCCTTGAGCGTGCCCTGGTCGTCCACCAGCGTGTCGATCGACACGAGCACGTCCTGGGTGTTCACGGTCACGTTCAGCGGATCGCTCTTGCCGCTGGCGTTGCCCGCGGGGTCGATGACCTCGGTGGTGAAGCTGTGGGCGCCGTCCGGCAGCGGCGTGCCGGGCGTGAAGGTCCAGTTGCCATCGGGGCCGACCGGCGCGGTGCCGAGCAGCATGCCGTTGTCGTACACCTTCACGGTACTGCCGGGCTCGGCCTTGCCGTTGAAGGTGGGGGTGTTGTCGTCGGTGATGTCGTTGTGGACCAGCGCACCGGTCTTGTCGCCCACGTTGTCGAGCACTTCCAGGCCCGTGACCTTGCCGGGAGGCTGCGTGTCGACGGCAAAGCTCCAGACGCCGGTGGGTTCGCTGGTCTGGCCCAGGGTGCTGCTGGCCGTGGCCGTGATGTCGTGCGTGCCGTCGGCCAGCGCGGCTTCAGGCGTGAAGCTCCATCTGCCGGCGGCGTCGGCCGGCACCTTGCCGATTTCCACGCCCTTGTCGTACAGCGTCACGGTGCTGCCGGGCTGCGCGGTGCCGGTGATGGTCGGGCGGGCGTCGTCGGTGAGCTCGTTCTTTTGCAGCATGCCCTTGCTCGGGCCCACGTCGTCCTGCACGTTCTCGATCACGGGCGGCTCGGGCTTCGTCACGTCGACGATCACTTCGTACGACGTGCTCGGCGCGGTCGGGTTACCGGCCGCGTCCATCTCGATGGCGGTGAAGCTGTTGCTGCCGGACACCAGCGGGTGCTTCGGCTCGAGCGACCAGGTGCCGTCTTCACCCACGGTCGCGCGGCCGAGCTCGCGCTCGCCCAGCCCGTCCTTGATCATCACGATGACGGTGTTGCCGGCCGTGCCGGTGCCATGGATCACGGGACTGCTGTCGTCGGTCTTGCCGCCCGAGGCGATGTTGCCCAGAACGTTGCCCACGTCGTCTTCCACGCCGGTGATGGCCAGCTTGGTGGCGTCCGGCGGCGTGAAGTCGGTGGTCAGCACGAACCCGGCCGAAGGCGCGCCCGTGTTGCCGGCCTTGTCGGTGGCGGTGACGGTGAAGGTGTGTTCGCCTTCTGCCAGCGGCGTGGTGGGCGTGTAGGTCCAGTGGCCGGCGGCGTCGGCCGGGACCGTGCCCAGCAGTTTGCCGTTGTCGTACACGGCGACGGTGCTGCCGGCTTCGGCCTTGCCCGACAGGGTGGGCGACGGGTCGTCGGTGACGCCGCCGTTGACCAGCGCGCCCTGCTTGGCGCCCACGTCGTCTTCGGCCGCGTCGATGCTCGGTGCGGTGGGGGCGAGCGTGTCCACGGTGAAGTTCACGGCGGGCGTTGGCTCGCTCGTGTTGCCGGCCAGGCTGGTGGCCGTCACGGTGATGGCATGCGCGCCGTCGGCCAGCGGCGTGGTGGGCGTGAAACTCCACGTGCCGTCGCCCTTGACCACGGTTTCGCCCAGCAGGGTCACGCCGTCGTACACATGGACGGTGCTGCCGGCCTTGCCCGTGCCCTGGATCTCGGGACGCGTGTCGTCGGTGCTGCCGTTGGCGGCGATGGTGCCTCTGATGGCACCCTCGTCGTCCACCAGCGTGTCGAGGGTCACGACGCCGGGAATGGCGTCCACGATCACGTTCAGCGGATCGCTCTGGCCGCTGCCGTTGCCGGCCGGATCGACCACCTCGGTGGTGAAGGCGTGCTCGCCGCTGGGCAGCGGTTTGTCGGGCGTGAGGCTCCACTGGCCGTCGGGACCGGCCAGCGCCTCGCCGATCTTCTCGCCGTTGTCGTACACGGTCACGGTCGCGCCCGGTTCGGCCTTGCCGCTGAAGGTCGGGCGGTCGTCGTCGGTGGTCATGCCTTCGGTGAGCTTGCCCACCGTGCCGCCGACGTCGTCGGTGACTTCGAAGTCGGTGACCTGGCCCGGCGCCGTGGCGTCTACCGTGAAGTGCCACACGCCGGTGGGCGCGCTGGTCTGGCCCACGGTGTTGGTGGCGGTCGCGGTGATGTCGTGCCGGCCGTCGGCCAGCGCGGTCTCGGGCGTGAGGCTCCACTTGCCCGTGGCGTCGGCCACGACCTGGCCCAGCAGCGTCGTGCCGTCGTACACCTTCACGGTGGCGCCGGCCTGTGCGGTGCCGATGATGGTCGGCTGGGCGTCATCGGTGAGCTCACCCTTTTGCAGCATGCCCGTGTTCGGGCCCACGTCGTCCTGCACGTTCTGGATCACGGGCGCCGGCGGCGTCGCCAGGTCGACCGTCACGTCGTAGGGCGCGCTCGGCGCGGTCTTGTTGCCGGCCGGGTCCATTTCGACGGCGGTGAATTCGTTGGGGCCCGACAGCAGGGCCTTGTCGACCGGCAGCGACCAGTTGCCTTCTGCGTCGACGGTGGTGCGACCGACTTCGCGCTCGCCCGTGACGTCCTTGACGCTCACGATGATGGTGTCGCCGGCCGTGCCGGTGCCGCTGACCACGGGGTGGCTGTCGTCGGTGGTTCCACCCGAGGCGATGTGGCCCTTGATGGCACCCACGTCCTCTTCCACGCCGGTGATGGCCAGCTTGCTGGGGTCAGGCGGCGTGATGTCGACCACGAAGTCGAACGGGTCGGAGGGCTTGCTCTCGTTGCCGGCCGGGTCGCGCTCGACGATGACGATGGAGTGTTCGCCTTCGTCCAGCGCTTCGGGCGGAATGAAGCTCCAGTTGCCGTCTTCGTCCACATCGACCGTGCCGATTTCGGTGCCGTTGTCTTCGATGACGATGGTGCCGCCAGGTTCGCCCTTGCCATGCAGTTCAGGCTGGCGGTCGTCGGTGACGCCGCCCGGGAGAATCTCACCGGTGATCTCGCCGACGTTGTCGATGGCGCCGCCCACTTCGGGCCGGGTCGGTGCGCTCAGGTCCACGTCGAACTCGAACGGCTTCGACGGCTGGCTCTCGTTGCCCGCCGTGTCGGTCTCGGTGATGGTGATGGCGTGCTCGCCTTCGATCAGGTCGGCCGGCGGCGTGAAGGTCCACTTGCCGTCTTCGCCCACCTGGACGCTGCCGAGCAGCGTCTCGTCGTCGTACACGTTGATGGTGTGGCCGGGGGTGCCTTCACCCTTGAATTCGGGGCGCTGGTCGTCCGTGGCGCCGCCCGGAGGCACGCTGCCGGTGACGGTGCCGACGTTGTCGATCACGTCGCCGATGCCCTGGCCGTTCCAGCCCGGCGCGGGCGGGGCGGTGGTGTCGACTTCGAACACGAGCGGGTCGGAGGGCAGGCCTTCGCGGCCGACGGCGTCGCTTTCGGTGATGGTGATCGAATGCTTGCCTTCACCCAGGTCCTTCGAGGGCGTGAGCGACCAATTGCCATTGCCGTCCACGACGACCTTGCCGATTTCCTTGCCGCCGTCGTAGATCGTGATGGTGTTGCCGGGCGTGGCGCCGACGCCCGAGAAATCGGGACGCGTGTCGTCGGTCTTGCCGTTGTGCGGGATCGGCCCCGTCACCTTGCCGACGTCGTCGTAGGCGCTCAGGCTGTCGAAGCCGGGCTTGCCGGGAGGCTGCGGTTCGGGGGCCACGGGCCCGACGAATCCGGGATCGCCGTCGCTGCCGCTGCCGGCGGCGATCAGGCCCATGCCCAGCGCGGCCAGGCCGCCGGTGATCAGCAGCGGGAACAAGCCACCGAGCAAGTCGTTGCCGGCGCCGGCTTCGGCACCCGCCATGTACGGCACGCCGGAGCCGAGCGAATCGCCGCCCAGCGCCACGGCCGTCGACTGGCCTTCGGCCAGCGAGAAGACCTCGCTCGTGGCGTCGGTGCCGGTGTACGCATACAGCTGGCCGTCCTCGGCCACGCCGTACAGGCCCACGGGTTCGGATTGCGCGTAGTAGCCCTCCAGCACCAGGCCGGGGCTCGTCTCGCCTTCGAGCGTGACATGCAGGTCCTCACCCACGCGGGTGAGGGTCACGTTTTCCGGCGCAAAACCGTCTTCACCCTTGAGCAGGTACTTGGCACCGTTGCCGACCTTGATCTTGAGCGGCGCCTTGCCGCTCGCCGCCGCGTCCACCGTGTGATCGATGTTCCTGCCGTTGCTGTTGACGACGACCTTCGTCTTCTTCTTCGTTGCCATGGGTTTCCTGTGCTCGCTGGGTAAAAAATGGGACCGGATCGACGCGCACGCACGCAGCGCCAGATCACACGGTTCGGGGGATAGAGCACTCTAGGAAGAACACCCGGACGGGACCATCGGACGAGTCTGAAACCCAAAGCCGCACCACTAGGCCAAGGGCGAAACTGTGAACAAAGCCCCTTGCGGCGGGCACAAAAGTACGAAAGCCCCGGCGAGTCGGGGACTCGCCGGGGCTTGGAAAAAGAAAACAGCGCCGCAGCGCGCGGCTCACTCGGGCTCGATGCCCGCCGCACGGATCACGCGGCCCCACTTCTGCGATTCGGCAGCCTGGAACTGCGCGAGCGCCTCGGGCGTGCCGGTGGCGGCCTCGCCGCTGGAGATGGCCTGGTAGGCAACGATGGCGGGCGAGCCCGACACCTTGTTCAGCATCTCGTTGAGCTTGCGCGTGACAGCCGCGGGCGCGCCCGGCGGCAGGTAGACCGCCGTCCAGTACGACATGTCGTAGCCCTTCACGCCCGCCTCGGCCACGGTCGGTAGCGCGGGCACGGCGGCCAGGCGCTTGTCGCCGCTCACGGCCAGCGCGCGCAGCTTGCCGCTCTTGACGTGCGGCAACGCGGTGGGCGCGTCGGCGAACATGAAGTCGACCTGCCCGCCCAGCAGATCGGTGATGGCCATCGGGTTGCTCTTGTAGGGCACGTTCACCATGTCGATGCCGGCCATCTGCTTGAGCAGCTCGCTCGCCACGCGGCTGGACGAACTGCCGCTGCCGAAGTTGAGCTTGCCCGGCGACTTCTTCGCCGCCGCCACGAGGTCGGCCACCGACTTGATCGGCGAATCGGTGCCCACCAGCAGCAGCATGTGGCCCTTGGACAGCAGGCCGACCGGCGTGAAGTCTTTCACCGGGTCGTAGGGCAGCTTCTTGTACAGGTGCTCGTTGGCGGCGTGCGTGGTGTTGGTGGTCATGAGCAGCGTGTAGCCGTCGGGCGCGGCCTTGGCGACGTACTGCGCGGCCAGGAAGCCGCTGGCGCCGGCGCGGTTTTCCACGATCACCGGCACCTTGTATTCGGTGGTCAGGGCCTGCGCGAAGCTGCGCGCCTGCTGGTCGGTGCCGCTGCCGGCCGCAAAGGGCACAACGACGGTGAGCGGCTTGGCGGGGTAGTCCTGCGCGTGGGCAGGTGCTGCCGCGGCCGCAACCGCGAAGGCCAGGACCGCGCCGAGGCGGAAGATGGAAGTGCGCATGGGTGATGTCTCCGGTGGTCTGTCTTTTTTAGAAAAGGAAATCGGTGCGGTCGCTCAAACGCTGTCGCGCTGCGGCACCGGCGGCGCACCAAGCGCCGCGTTGTGCTCGCCCAGCCGGGGCGCGACCGCGCGGTGCGCGGGCCGCACGCCGTCGATGGACATCGGCAGCGCGGTCAGTCGGAAGTCTTCGCCCGGCACGGGCTGCAGCATGCCGAGCGCCTCGACCTGCGGATGCGCGACGGCCTCGGGCACGGTGTGCACCGGCGCGCAGGGCACGCCGGCCGCGGTGAAGCGCGCCATCCAGTCGGCGCGGGGGTGCGCGCGCAGCAGCGGGCCGATCTCTTCGAACAGCGCCGCCTTGTGCTGCAGCCGCTGGCGGTTGCTGGCAAAGCGCGCGTCGGTGGTCCAGTCGTCGCGCCCGAGTTCGTGCGCGAACTTGGCGAAGAGCCGGTCGTTGCCGCAGCAGATCAGCAGCGGCGCATCGGCGGTATCGAAAGACTCGTAGGGCACGAAGCCCGGATGGCCCGAGCGGTGGCGGTCGGGCAGCCGGCCTTCGTTGACGTAGGCGTCGGCCTTCTGCCCCGTCCAGACCAGCGCAGTTTCGAGCAGCGAGGTGCTCACCACGC
Source organism: Variovorax sp. YR752 (assembly GCF_943372545.1). Classification (NCBI taxonomy): domain Bacteria; kingdom Pseudomonadati; phylum Pseudomonadota; class Betaproteobacteria; order Burkholderiales; family Comamonadaceae; genus Variovorax; species Variovorax sp. YR752. The sequence continues at coordinate 15,138 of NZ_CALRZC010000004.1, forward strand.
CGCCCCGGCCCGTGAGATGGCGGCGCTGCAGCAGCGCCAGCGCGCCGATCACGGCCCACATGCCGGTGCCCTGGTCGCAGACCGAGGCGCCGGTGCGCATCGGCGGATCGTCGGGCCCGCCGTTGATGCTCGACAACCCACTGAAGGCCTGGATCAGCGGCTCGTAGCCCGGCTGCATGCGCAGCGGACCGGTGTGGCCGAAGGCCGAGATCTCGCAGTAGATGAGCCGCGGATGGCGCGCGCACAGCGAAGGGCCGTCGATGCCCATCGACTGCGTGACGCCCGGGCGCAGGTTGTGGATGAGGATGTCGGCGCCGGCCGCGAGCACCTCGAAGGCGGCCATGCCTTCGTCGCTCTTCAGGTCGATGGCGACCGAGCGCTTGCCGCGGTTGAACACGTGGAAGTTGAGCGCGTCGCCGTGGCGGAACGCCGGGCCCATGTGACGCGCGTCGTCGCCGCCTTCGATGCGTTCGAGCTTCACCACGTCGGCGCCGAGGTCGGCCAGGATCGCACCCGCGAAGGGCCCCGCCAGCACCTGCCCGAGTTCGAGCACCCGGATGCCTTCCAGAATTTTGGTGTCCATGTCACGGGGGCTCGGGGGCCCCTTGTCTCCAGTGTCTTGAGTCCTCCAGTCTGGGCGCCACGCATTGATCTGTGAAGAACAATATTCCTATATCTGTGATAACTTGAATGGATCAATCCACCGCCCCCTGAGGAGCCGCGTTCGTGCGAGTCGACATCACGCTGCAGCAGCTCGAGGCCTTCGTCGAAGTCGCGAAGACCACCAACTTCCGCGCCGCCGCACAGGCGCTGCATGTGTCGCAGCCGGCGCTGAGCCGCACGGTGCGCATCGTCGAAGAGCTGGTGGGCGCGCGCCTGTTCGACCGCGACACGCGGCATGTGGAGCTCACGCCGGCGGGGCGCGAGCTGCTGCCGATTGCGCTGCGCATCCTGGAGAACTTCAACAGCTCGTTCAGCGAGCTGTCGCAGTTCCTCGAAGGTCGCAGCGGCCACCTGACGATCGCGGCGCTGCCCTCGACCGGCGTGGCGCTGCTGCCCCACGCCATTGCCGAATTTCGCGAGCAGCATCCGCAGGTGGAGTTCTCGCTGATCGAAGGACCGGCCGACGCGGTGCGCGCCGCGGTCGACGAGGGCCGCGCCGACTTCGGCCTCAGCGTGCGCCCCGGCCCGCACGAGCCCCTGCTCTATCGGCACCTGCGCGACGACCCCTTCGTGCTGCTGTGCCGGCGCGACGACCCGCTGGCCGCGCGCGCCTCGGTGTCGTGGTCGGTGTTCGCCACGCGGCCCTTCATTGCGAGCAGCTTCCAGAGCAGCATCCGGCCGATCACCGACGCCGCCTTTCTGCAGCGCGGCCTGCAGGTGCAGCCCGCGCTCGAATACCCGAGCGTGGCTGTGGCGGGCGCGCTGGTCGCGGCCGGGCTGGGGCTCACCGCCCTGCCCCGGCTCGCGCTGCAGCTGTCGCAGAACGACGAGCTCACCACCGTGCCGCTGCAGCGCCCGGTGATGTCGCGGCCCATCGGGCTGGTCACGCGCGCGGGGCGTTCGCCCTCGCCGGTCGGCCGCGCCTTCATGGACCTGCTGCACCGCCGGGAATCGTCCCCACGCTGACTTCGGCGCGCCGGCTGCGGCATCATCGACGCCATGCACAGCACGCCCCCGTATCCCCTGGTCATCGTCAAGGTCGGTGACACCCATGACGCGCTGCGCGAAGGTCGCGGCGACTTCGAACACTGGATCGCCGACGGCCTCGGCACGCAGACCCTGCCCCTTGTCGTGGTCGACCCGCGCCGCGGCGACACGCTGCCCGCGCCCGGCCAGGTGGCCGGCGTGGTCGTCACCGGCTCGCACGCGATGGTGTCGCACCGCGAACCCTGGAGCGAAACCACCGCCGCCTGGCTGGCCGACCTGGTCGCGCGCGACACGCCCGTGCTCGGCATCTGCTACGGCCACCAGCTGCTGGCGCACGCGCTCGGCGGCGAGGCTGGCCACCATCCGCAAGGCCCGGAGGTCGGCACGGTCACCGTCACGCTCGACGCAGCCGCCGCCGGCGACGCCCTGCTGGGTGACCTGCCCGCGCAGTTTCCGGCGCAGGCGATCCACTGGCAGAGCGCGCTGCGACTGCCCGAGGGCGCCGTGCGCCTGGCCCACAGCGCACATGAGCCGGTTCATGCCTTCCGCGTGGGCGCGCAAGCCTGGGGCCTGCAGTTCCACCCCGAGTTCGACGCCGAGACCATGGACGGCTACATCGCGCTGCTGGCCCGCGACCTCGCCGCGGACGGCCTCGATGCCGCGGCGCTGCGCGACGGCGTGCGCCCCACGGGCGCGGCGGCGGGGCTGCTCGGGCGCTTCGCGCGGATCGTCGAGGCGAAGGCACAGGCGCAGCAACAAGGAGCCTGACACCGCCGACGGGGCGTCGGAGCGCGACTACAAAAAGCGGGCCGCGCTTGGGTTAAGGTGCGGTTCCTTTCGCAGCTTTCCCCGCCTCATGACCACGCCTTCGCCCACGCCGGCCCGCAAGCACTTCTCGATGATCCGCGGCTTTCACCTGGCCGATGTGTTCACGCTCGGCAACGCGGCCTGCGGCGTCGGGGCGATGTTCTTCGCGATGGCCTTCATGCGCAGCCAGTCGCTCGCGCACTTCTACTGGGCCGCGGCGCTCGCCCCGGCGGCCTTCATCTTCGACGTGCTCGACGGCCGCATCGCGCGCTGGCGCCAGACCCAGTCGGCGCTCGGGCGCGAACTCGATTCGCTGGCCGACGTGATCTCGTTCGGCGTGCTCCCCGCCGCGCTCGCCTTCGCGGCCGGCATGGACGGCGGCTGGGACTGCGCGGTGCTCATCTACTTCGTCGGCTGCGGCGTGAGCCGGCTCGCGCGCTACAACGTGACGGCCGAGGCGCTTTCGGCCGGTGCCGACAAGGTGAAGTATTTCGAAGGCACACCGATCCCGACCAGCGTCGTGCTCGTGGGCGTGCTGGCCTACGCGGCCTCGAAGGGCGCCCTCGGCGCCAACCTGTGGGGCGGCGCCTGGACGCTCGGCCCGTGGCAGCTGCATCCGCTGGTGCTGCTGTTCGCGCTCTCGGGCACGCTGATGATCAGCAAGACCCTGCGCATTCCCAAGTTCTGACTGTTTCGCTTCTCCACGCACCAAGGAGACCTCGCATGACCATGAAGCTGTATTTCGACCCACGCAGCCGTGCGCAGGTCGCCAAGTGGATGCTCGACGAGGCCGGGGTCGACTACGAGATCGTGCCCACGCTCATCAAGGAGGGCGCCCACAAGCGCCCCGAGTTCCTGAAGATCAACCCCGCGGGCAAGCTGCCCGCGCTGGTCGACGGCCGCACCCGCATCTTCGAGAACGCTGCCATCTGCATGTACATCGCCGAGAAGTACCCCGGCAAGCGCCTGGCACCGGCCGTGGGCACACCCGAGCGCGGCCGCTACCTGTCGCTCATGGTCTATTCGACCGCGCAGCTCGAGCCCGCAATGGGCGACAGCCTGCTGAAGATCAAGAGCAACAACAGCGCACGCGGCTGGACCGATTTCGAGCACGCCAAGGACGCCGTCGAACGCGAACTCGGCGACGGCCCCTACCTGTTCGGCGCGCAGTTCACGGCGGCCGACGTGATGATCGGCTCCATGCTCATCTGGCACCGCGCCTTCGGCGGCCGCACGAACCGCCCGAAGCTCGACGCCTACATCCACCGGCTGCAGGCGCGGCCCCAGGGCATGAAGTTCGGCTGAGGTGTGCGGCAAGGCGTGCCGCGCTGGCGACAGTGCGCGGCGGAGGTTCATCCTCTAATCGGTCCCTCTTTTTCGACCCTTTTCCCCACCACGCCCGCCCCATGACATCGAACACCCCGCGCTCCCGGTTCTCGTTGACAGCCCTCTCGCTGGGGCTGGTCGCCCTGCTCACGGCCTGCGCCAGCGCGCCGCCGCCCGGCAGCCGCAGCGTGACGGTAGCACGCACCACCTTCGGCATCGCGCACATCACGGCGCCCGACTACGAAGGCCTGGCCTACGGCACGGCCTACGCGCATGCGCAGGACAACGTCTGCCAGACCGCCGAGCACCTGCTGACCCTGCGCGGCGACCGCGCCCAGTTCCTCGGCGCGCAAAACACCGGCGACTTCGGCCTGGGCCGCATGCCCAACACGCAGATCGATCTGTTCGTGCGCTATCACATGGACGATGCGGCGCTCGCCCGCGCGGCGGCCACCACCAGCGCCGACGTGAAGGCCTCGCTGCGCGGCTACGTGGCGGGCTACAACCGCTACCTGCAGGACGCGGGGCCCAACGGCCTGCCCGAGGCCTGCCGCGGCAAGCCCTGGGTGCGCCCGATGACGGCCGCCGACCTGGCGCGCGCCACCGAGCAATCGATGATCCAGGGCGGCCTGGGCGCACTGGCCGGCGCCGTGCTGGCCGCCGTGCCGCCGGCCCCGGGCACCAAGACCGGGGCGGCGCCGGTCGCGCTGCAGGACGCCGTGGCCGAGATCGGCCGCCACAGCTTCAACGCCAACCCCGAAGGCGGCGAGCTGGGCTCCAACGGATGGGCCTTCGGGCGCAACGCCACGCCCGACGGCAAGGGCCTGCTGCTGGGCAACCCGCATTTCCCCTGGAACGGCACCAACCGCTTCTGGCAGATGCACCTGACCATCCCCGGCCAGCTCGACGTGATGGGCGCCACCGGCGGCCTGAGCCCGGTGGTGTCGATCGGCTTCAACAAGGACGTGGCCTGGACCCACACCGTGTCGACCGGCAAGCGCTTCACGCTGTACGAACTCAAGCTCGACCCCAACGACCCGACCGTGTACTGGGTCGACGGCCAGCCCCGCAAGATGGTCGCGCGCACCGTGGTGCTGCCGGCCGCCGCCACGGCGGGCGGCGCACCGGTGCAGCACACCTTCTATGCCACCGACTGGGGCCCCGTGGTCTCGCTGCCGCGCGCCGGCCTGGGCTGGACCGCCCAGAAGGCCTACGCGATCCGCGATGCCAACACGCTCAACGTGCGCTCGGCCGAGAGCTGGATGAAGATGGGCCTGGCCCGCAACGTCGGCGAGCTGCGTGCCGCCATGGGCAACCAGGGCATCCCGTGGATCAACACGCTCGCGGCCGACCGCGACGGCAACGCGATGTACGCCGACCTGTCGGTCGTGCCCGACGTGTCGGCCGAGATGCTCAAGGCCTGCGCGCCCTCGCCGGCCGCCGCCGCGCTGCTCAACGCGGCCGGCCTGCCCGTGCTCGACGGCTCGCGCAGCGCCTGCGCCTGGCACCGCGACGCCAGCGCCGCCGCCCCCGGCATCATCGCGCCGGCCCGCATGCCGGTCGTGGTCACGCCGGACTGGGTGCAGAACAGCAACGACAGCTTCTGGCTCAGCAACCCGCGCGTGCCGCCGATGGCCGGCGTCTCGCCGCTGGTCGGTCCCGTCGGCGTGCCGCAGCGGCTGCGCACGCGCAGCGGCATCCTGGAAATCGAAGGCCGGCTCGCCGGCACCGACGGCCTGCCGGGCAACCGCATGGGCGCGGCCGAGCTGCGCAGCGTGATCTTCCGCGACATGAACCTCGCCGGCATGCTGGTGATGGACGACCTGCAGGCCGCCTGCACGGCTGCCGGCGCCGCGCTGAATGCCGACCAGGCCCTCGGCTGCCGCGTGCTCTCCGCCTGGGACCGCACCAGCAACGCCGACGCCAAGGGCGCGGTGCTGTTCCGCGAGTTCTGGCGCAAGGCCAAGGACCTGCCCAAGGTGTGGCGCGTGCCGTTCGACCCGGCACAGCCGGTGACCACGCCGACCGGCCTGGACATGGCCACGGCCGCCACGCGCGAGGCGGTGTTCAAGGCGCTGGGCGACGCGGTCGGCATCGTCCGCACCGCGGGCTTCGCGGCCGACGTCGCGCTGGGCGTGCCGCAGTCGCGCACCGTGCGCGGCCAGAAGATCGCGCTGCACGGCGGCGACGAATTCGAGGGCGTGCTCAACAAGCTCGAATCGCAGGGCCAGCCGCTGATCGATCCGAAGGGCTACGCCGTCAACTACGGCAGCAGCTACATGCAGGTCGTGACCTTCGACGCGCGCGGTCCGGTGGCGCAGGGCCTGCTCACCTACGGCCAGAGCAGCGACCTCGCCTCGCCGCGCGCCTACGACCAACTGCCGCTGTTCGCAGCCAAGCAATGGCACCCGCTGCCGTTCCACCCGGCCGACGTGCAGGCGCAGCGCGAAGGCCAACCGCTGCAACTGGCGTACTGAAGAACGAACCCCGAGGCCCCATGTCCGCGACCACCGTCCCCGTCCCTTTCCCCGCCCACGCCGCCACCGGCATCGACCTGCTGAACCGCCTGGCCGCCGAGCAGCTGCTCGCGCCGGCCTGCGATCACTTCTACTTCTTGCGCCACGGCCAGACCGGGCGCAATGCGCTGCGCGTCTTCCAGGCGCCCGACGAGCCGCTGAGCGCGCTCGGCGAACAGCAGGCCGTGCAGGCGGCCGAGCTGCTGGCCGGTGAGCCGATCGGCGCCATCGTGTGCAGCGACGCACGCCGCGCCTTCGACACCGCCCACACCGTGGCACGCGCGCTGCGCCTCGTGCCCTCCGCGCACGAGAACCTGCGCGAGCGCAACTTCGGCGCGCTCATCGGCACCTCGTCGGCGAACATCGACTGGGCCTGCGAGCCCGAGGGCGGCGAGACGCTGGCGCAGTTCGTCGACCGCAAGCGCGAAGCACTCGCCACCGCGCTCGCCGCGCAGCCCGCGCCCGTGCTGGTGGTGGCGCACGGCGGCACGCTCTATGCGCTGGCTGCGCTGCTGGGTGTGGCGGTCGATGCCAGCATCTTCGGCAACGCCCAGCCGTTGCGTTTTTCACGTGCCGGCCCCACATGGGCCGTGACGCCGCTGCAACAGCGGCAAGCCGACGGCGGCGGGGCAGCCCTGGCCTGAGCCAGGCCCCAGTTGCTCTGTACGCCGTCCTGAAAGGAATCACCACCCACCATGGAATTCAAGGACTACTACAGCGCACTGGGCGTCGAACGCACCGCGTCCGACGACGAGGTGCGCAAGGCCTACCGCAAGCTCGCCCGCAAGTACCACCCCGACGTCAGCAAGGAGCCCGACGCCGAGCAGCGCATGCGCGACATCAACGAGGCCAAGGATGTGCTCGGTGACAAGGAGAAACGCGCCGCCTACGACGCGCTGGCCGACCGTGTCGCACGCGGTGGCCGGCCCGACGGCAGCTTCCAGCCGCCGCCCGACTGGGACACCGGCTACGAGTTTCACCGCGGCCCGCGCCAGGGCCCGGCCGACCATGCCGACTTCAGCGAGTTCTTCTCGTCGATGTTCGGCGACGCCGAGCGGCGCGGGGCCGCGCGGCAGAACTACCGCGCACGCGGCGAAGACCACCACGCGGCCATCGAGATCACGCTCGAAGACGCGCTGAACGGCGCCGAACGCGAGCTCACGCTGCGCGCCCAGGTGCTCGACGCGCAGGGCCGCCCGCAGTGGCAGAACCGCACGCTCGCCGTGAAGATCCCGCCGGGCGTGCATCCCGGCCAGTTCATCCGCCTCGCGGAGCAAGGCATGCCCGGCCACGGCGGCGAACCGGCCGGCGACCTGTACCTCGAAGTGCGCATCGCGCCGCACAAGCTGTACCGCGTGGAAGAGCGCGACCTGTACATGACGCTGCCCATCACCCCCGCCGAAGCCGCGCTGGGCGCGCAGGTGCAGGTGCCGACGCCCACCGGCGGCGTGGTCGAGGTCACGGTGCCGCCCAACGCGCGCGGCGGCATGAAGCTGCGCCTCAAGGGCCGCGGCTTCGCGGGCAAGACGCCCGGCGACCTGTACCTGCTGCTCGAGATCGCACTGCCGCCCGCCGACAGCGAGGCCGCACGCAACGCCTACGCGCAACTCGCGCAGGCGACCTCCTCGTTCAACCCCCGCCAGCACCTGGGAGTCTGAGCATGGCGAACTATTCTTCCGTCACCACCACCACGACGGCCATCGGCGTCTCGCACCCGCTGGCCGCGAACGAACTGGCGCACGCCTGCGGCGCCGACACCGCCTGGGTCGTGCAACTGGTCGAGGTGGGCATCGTGCAGGTCGGCACGACCGATGCACCGCCCGAGCGCTGGGAGTTTTCCAGCGCCGACCTGCAATGCGCACTCGAAGCGCGCCGGCTCGAACGCGACTTCGGCGTGGGCCTGGATGCCGCCGCGCTGATCCTCGATCTGCAGCACGAGGTGCGGCGGCTCAAGGCGGTGTTGCGCGCGAACGGCGTGGGCTGAACGCGTCGCGCTTGAACCGCGCGCCGGTCGCCCGTACCATCGACCGGCGCGCAGGGCGCCCGCTGCCGAAACGGCAGCGCCACAGGCAAGGGCAGGCGATCGAATCTTGAGTTCCGGAAGCACCTGGACGGCAGCTTCACGGAATGACTCGGAGGGCTCCCGCAGCATGACCCCCACCACACGCCTCGCTCTGGCGATGCTCGCGCTCGCCGCAGCGCACACGGCCCAGGCCGCAGCCCCTTGCACATCGAGCACCGGACAGCCCGGCATCGTGCTGTTTCCGGTCATCGGGCCGGTGACGGTCGATCCGTCGGTGGCCGTGGGCACAACGCTGGTGCGGCTGACCACCCCGTTCAACGCCACGCCGCCGACGACCATCACCTGCCCTGCGCAAGGGACAACGAACGTGAGCACCCAATGGACGGGGGCCGGCCCCTACCTGGGCAACAACATCTACGACACAGGCATCCCCGGCGTGGGCCTGAGGATCGCCTGGGATGCCACCAGCTCCGTGGTGCCGTTCGCCACGACGGGGCCGGCCTCCTTCAAGACGTCCTCGTTGTGGGCGGGCACCGGGCGCGTCGTCGCCATGGCCGTGGTCAAGACCGGCCCCATCACGCGCGGCGGCTCGCTCACGGGCGAGGTGGCCACACTGACCTACCCCAGCCTGGCCGGCTTCCAGATCGGCTCGGTGCGCATCAACGGAAGCATCGTGATCAACCCCGGTCGGCCTACCTGCGCGGTGGCCACGCAGTCGGTGGCGGTGCGGCTGGGCAATGTCTCGCAGAACAAGTTCACCGGTGTGGGATCGACATCGCAAGGCGAACCTTTCACCATCGGTTTGAACTGCGCGGGCGGCATCACGGGAATCTCCACCGCCATCTCCGTCACGCTGACCGACCCGACGAATCCTGACAACCGCTCCAACACCTTGTCGCTGAGCCCCGCATCGACGGCATCGGGCGTCGGCATCCAGATCCTGAAAGGCGCGACGGTGCTGTCGTATGGCCCGGACTCGAATGCGCCGGGCACGCAGAACCAATGGAGCGCCGGCTCGAGCGGCAACGGGCTCTTCGAGGTGCCGCTGATCGGCCGCTATGTGCAGACCTCGCCGGCGATCAAGCCCGGGAGCGCCCACGGACGCGCGACGTTCACGCTGAGCTACGAGTAGCTCGGCAAGCCTGCGACCTCCTCCGCCTTCATCTCGCATTCATCTCGCCTTCAGCTTGGCGCGCGCTTGCGCTCCCACAATGCCAGCCGGGCGGGACACCTCGCCTTGCATGGAAATCCCGGCCGACAGCGCCGCCGGGAAATCCCTCTTCTTCCCCCGGCCAAATCGAATCCGGCATCGCATTCGGACATGGATGCGACCGATGTCGAGCACCTCTTGAGCGGATGAACACACCTCGCCCTTCCTTCTTCCCGGCCTGCGCGTCGATCGCAGCCACCTTCGTCCTCACGGCCTGCGCCACCTCCATGCGGCCGTCCAGCGACGACCCCGACGTCGTCCAGGAACAGGCCCTGCAGCAGTCGATGTCGCTGAATCACCGCATGACCCTGCAGCGCCGGCTCGACGACGTGGCGATCCCGCTCATGGAACACAGTGCGCCGTTCTGCGACGGCGATGTGCGGGCCAGCCTGGGTGCGCACGTCGCCAGCCTGTGGAGCTTCGAGAAGGAAGAACGCGCGGCAGCCAGGCAGGCCCTGCACCTGGACGACCGGTTGACCGTGCTGTGGACGCTCGACAGGAAGCAGGCGCCAGCCACGCCGCTGCGCGCCGGGGACGTGCTGCTCTCTGTGGGCGGCAAGCCGCTGCCCGCCGGCGAGAAAGGCATCGACCGTCTCAACGACGTTCTGCTCGATGCCGCGCGTGCCAAGCCCGCCAAGCGGGAGGGCTGGCTCGACGCGGTGGTGCAGCGCGAGGGCCAGTCGACGGCGCTGCGCCTGCCCTATGCCGTCGCGTGCAACTACACGGCCGTCACCCGGATGAAGAACGAGGTCCATGCGGAGAACGACGGGCACGAGATCGTCGTCAACTCGGCGCTGATGACTTTCTTTCCCGACAACCGCGACCTTGCGATCGTGCTGGGGCACGAGCTGGCCAATGGCGTGCTGTCCCATGGCGGGAAGAGCCGCGCGGTGGGCATCGCGGCCGGCATCGTGGATGGTGCGCTGGGCGGCACCGGGATGGCGGAAGAGGCGCTGTCGTCGCCGTTCTCGCAGCAGTTCGACGCCGAGGCCGACTACCTCGGCCTCTACATGGTGGCCTCAGCGGGCTACGACATCGAGGGCGCCGAACGGATCTGGCGCGAGTTCGGGGTGCACACGGCCGGCGCGAAGAAGAAGGGGTTCATGAGCGCCCCGCCGACCTCCGCCAGGCGCTTTGTCGCGATGCGGCGCACCATCGCGGAGATCCAGGCCAAGAAGAAAAACGGGGCCCCCCTGGTGCCCCTTGCGACATCGAAGTCGTGATCGCGCGGCAGCAGCGCAGCGCCGGCCGCTACTGCATCTGCTGCAGGTTGCCGATGCGCACCAGCATCTCGGTGAACATCTGCATGTCGGCGTCGAGGTCGGGCACTTCCTTGTATTCCTTGGCGTTGTGCGCCGTGTATTTCTTGCCGGGCATCGCGGGGCCGAAGTTGATGGCGTTGGGCATCAGCTTGGCCGTGGTGCTGCCGGCGGTGGGCACGGGCTTGGCCTCGAGGCCGGTGGTGTCGCCGAAGATGTTGAGCAGGGTCGAGAGCCACGCGCCCTTCGGGTCGCGCGCCATCCAGTTGCCCTGGTCGTAGGCCAGCTCGAGCTTCACCTGGCTGGCCGTGGCCCAGCCGCTGACCTTGGCCGCGACCTGCGCCTTCAGCTCGTCGGGCGTGCGGCCGCGCGGCATGCGCACGTTGGCCGTCACCTCGAGCCGGCCGTCGGCGCCCATGCGCACCAGCGTGGGCGACATGGTGAGCGGACCCATGAAGTCGTCCTGGTAGCCCAGGCCCATCTTCTCGCCGAGGTAGCCGGTGCCATAAAGCGCGTCGATGTACTGCACGGCCCGCAGGTAGGGGTTGGCGGCCAGCGGCACGCCGGATTCCTTCAGGAACAGCGCCAGGCGCGGCACGGGGTTCACGCCCTCTTCGGGCCGCGAGCCGTGGGCCGACGTACCTGTGACCTTCAGCTCGACCGCTTCAGCGCCGCTTGCAACGTCGATCGCGAACTTGCCACCCTGGCCCTCGTACTTGCGCACGAAGGCGGCCTTGGCGGCTTCGAGCTTGGCAGCCACGGCCGCGAGGTCGCCGCCCTTGAGCGTGGCGGTCGCGGTCTGCGGGATCGCATTGGCCGACGCGGCGCCGCTCATCGCGGTGATGGCGGTTGCCCCAGGGTCGGTCGCTTCCGCGGGGAAGAGCACCTTGAGCGCGCCCGAGCCCTTCTCGGCCACGACCGCGGGGTACTTGCTGTCGAGCACGATGTTGTAGGCCGGCAGCGGCGTCTTGTTGCGGTAGTACTGCATCGCGTCGCCGCCGGTTTCTTCGGTGGTCTCGATCATCAAACGCACGCCGCGCTCCATCGGCAGGCCGCTGTCCTTCACGGCCTTCATGGCGTAGAGCACGGCGGCGATGGAGCCCTTGTCGTCGATGGTGCCGCGCCCGTAGAGGAAGTCGCCCACGCGCGTCATCGCGAAGGGGTCGAGGCGCGTGCCGTCGTCGAGCACCCATTCGGAGAGCACGGCCGGCACCACGTCGGCGTGCGTGAGGATGCCGAACTCCTCGCTGCCACGGCCCTTGAGGCTCACTTCGAAGATGCGGCCGTCGACGTTGCGGTAGCCGAGCCCGAAGTCTTTCGCCATCTTCTCGACCAGCTGGCCGAACGCGACCATCGGCGGGCTCTCGTGCGGCGGCACCTGCACGTTGCGCACCGTGGGCAGCGCCACCATGGTGCCGATGCTGGCGATCACGGCCTGCTGGTTCTGCAGCCGGTTGTACAGGCCGAGCAGGCGCGCGATGTTGACGAGGTCGTCGCCCGCCAGCGCCTTGCCGCCGGTGTAGGCCGCCACGCTGGGCCGCAGCGCGGGCTGGGCCTGCGCCGCCTGCGCCAAAAAAGCCTTGAAATCGGGCGCCGTGCGGCCGCCCTTCCAGGCGGCGGCGAGCTGGTCGAGCGCGGGCTTCTTCAGGGCCTCGGCACTGGCCGGAACAGCGACGGCGAGCGCCGCGAGGGCCAGCGAAAGCGCCGACAATGAAAAACGAAACTGCTGCATCAGGGTCGCCCCCTCATTCCGAAAACATCCCCCGACGATAGCCGAGCCATGCCCCACGACGACAGCCTTTCCGCCCCCCAGCGATGCGCCTGGGCCCGCACCGATCCGCTGCTGGCCAGCTACCACGACGCCGAATGGGGCGTGCCCGAACGCGACAGCCGCGCGCTGTGGGAAAAGCTGATGCTCGACGGCTTTCAGGCCGGCCTGTCGTGGCTCACCATCCTGCGCAAGCGCGACGCCTTCCGCGCGGCCTTCGAGGGTTTCGTGCCCGAGACGGTGGCGCGCTTCACGCCGGCCGACGTCGAACGCCTCATGCAGGACGCGGGCATCGTGCGCTCGCGCTCGAAGATCGAAGCGGCCATCGGCAATGCCAAGGCCTACCTGGCCATGCAGGCGGCGGGCGAAGATTTTTCCGAGTTCGTCTGGGGCATCGCGGGCGGCCAGCCGGTCGTCAACACCACGGGCACCGTGCCCACGCAGACGCCGTTGTCCGAAGCGATGTCGAAGGCGCTGAAGCAGCGCGGCTTCAAGTTCGTCGGCCCGGTGATCGTCTATGCCTGGATGCAGGCCACGGGCATCGTCGACGACCACGCGCCCGACTGCCACTGCCACCGCAGCAATCAACGCGCCTGAGCACCTGACGACCGCACAGGCGTGAAAAAACCGGACGGTGCTTTTGCACGGTCCGGTTCTTTCGGGTGGTGGTCTCTCTAAACGAGGCGGCTTACGCCGCCATCGATCACAGGCCGGCTTGACGCGTGAAGCTGCGTGCCTGCGAGGGGATCACGCTGCCAGCGAAGGATTCGCGGCGCAGGTTCTGGCCCGGGGCGTGGGCAGCTGCCACGGCTTCGTTGCGGACCGTGGCGCGGTCCACCGACGAGGCCAGCACGGGGGCCACGCTGGCCGACACGGCGTCGCTGTATTCGTTGCCGGCACGGGCGGCGGCCACGGCTTGCGGTGCCACGTCGGCACGGCTGTAGCCGGAGGTCACGGCGTGAACGCCTTCGTAGGTCTCTGCGTGGGCGGCGCCAGCGGCGGCGAGCAGGGAGAGAGCGGCGGCGGCGAGGATGTTCGAGGTCTTCATTTCAATTCCTTCTTGTGTGTTCAGGCTTTGGATGCCCTGAAGTGTGCGCCAGATTGCTAGGGTAAACCCCAGTCATTCTGAATCGCAGTGTTCACGGAATTGAAACAATCACGGGGAACTTTCCGACATGCGGGGTCCGCGTGAAACTTTTTCGTACAAAACCCGGAGATTCTGCAAACTTTGGCGTTCTTTCGTCAAGCCTCAAGGCCGGCCCCAGGTGCGCACCAGCGTACGGATCGCGACCGCGCCGCTGCCCTTGACCTCGGCGCGGTAGCTGCCGAGCAGCGCCTCGCGCTCGGCGCCGGCCTGCGGTTCGTTGCGCCACGCGAGCAAGGCGGCCACGTCGGCGTCGGGCAGCGCCAGGAGCAGCGCCTGCGTGACCAGCTTTTCGAACTCGCGCGCTACCGTCATCAGGTTGCGCGGACGCGGCGAGGTCACGCCGCGCGACCACAACGAATCGAGCGCCGTATCGAGCGTGCGGTCGGGCAGCGAGCTGAACTGCGCGGCATTGCCGCGCGCCAGCTGCTTGACCACTGCGCTCATGAGCAGCTGGCTTGAAAAATCGACCTCGCGCGCCTCGGCCACCGTCATGCGCGACAGCAGTTCGACGCGCGCCGGGTCGGCCGGCCGCGCGTGCTGCTGATGGAAGAAGGTCACCTTGCCGGGCTCGTCCATCGCGGCGTAGTCGGCGCGCAGCTTGGCGAAGCGCGCGACGGCCTCCAGCACCGGAGGCGTCGGTGCGGCAGCGCCCTGCCCGGCCGCCGCCACGTCCTGCCGGATCGCGGCCACCGAGGCGTTCACGTCGAAGGCACGACCCGCTGCCACGTCGAGCGACTGCAGCGCCTTGTCGGCGATGGCCAGGTCGGGCGGCTCCAGCAGCTCGCGCGCACCGCGCGACACCGCGCCGGGGCCGTAGGCGTTCTGGTAGCGCGCCTGCACGCCCTCGAACTGGAGCAGGGTTTGCGCGCGGTCCTGCGCCAAGCCCGTCAAGGGGGCAAGGAGCAACGACAGCAACAGGAGGCAACGAGGCGATGACAGACGGGAAAGCAACGACATCCCGCATTATTGGCACGCCGCGATCCCGCGCACTTCACGCCTGCGCCAGCTCCTCGCGCAGCAGCTTCGCAGCCGCCACCATGTTCGACAGTGCCGCCTCGGTCTCGGGCCAGCCGCGGGTCTTGAGGCCGCAGTCGGGGTTGATCCAGAGGTTCTCGCCCGGCACCACCTGCGCGGCCTTGCGCATGAGGCGCACCATCTCGTCGACCGAGGGCACGCGCGGCGAGTGGATGTCGTACACGCCGGGGCCGATCTCGTTGGGGTAGCGGAAGCCGCCCTCTCCACCGAAGCCGCGCAGCAGCTCCATGTCCGAGCGGCTGGTCTCGATGGTGATCACGTCGGCGTCCATCGCCGCGATCTCCGGCAGGATGTCGTTGAACTCCGAGTAGCACATGTGCGTGTGGATCTGCGTCTGGTCGCGCACGCCCGAGGCGCTGATGCGAAAGGCGCGCGTGGCCGCCTTCAGGTACGCCGGCCAGCCCGCGCGGCGCAGCGGCAGGCCTTCGCGGATGGCGGGCTCGTCGATCTGGATGATGCCGATGCCCGCGCCCTCGAGGTCGTTCACCTCGTCGCGGATCGCCCACGCGATCTGCTCGCAGGTGGTGGCGCGCGGCTGGTCGTCGCGCACGAAGGACCACTGCAGGATGGTCACGGGGCCGGTCAGCATGCCTTTCATCGGCAGCGTCGTAAGGCTCTGCGCGTAAGCAGTCCATTCGACCGTCATCGGCGCCGGGCGTGTCACGTCGCCGAAGATCACCGGCGGCTTCACGCAGCGCGAGCCGTACGACTGCACCCAGCCGTTGGCCGTGAAGGCGAAGCCGTCGAGCTGCTCGCCGAAGTACTCGACCATGTCGTTGCGCTCGGCCTCACCATGCACCAGCACGTCGATGCCCAGTGCCTCCTGCTTGCGCACGGCCAGGGCGATCTCGGCGCGCATCTTCTCGCGGTAGCCGGCCGCATCGAGTTCGCCGCGCTTGAAGGCGGCACGGGCCGCGCGGATGTCGGCGGTCTGCGGGAACGAGCCGATGGTGGTGGTCGGCAACGCGGGCAGTGCGAAGCGCGTGCGCTGCACCTGTTGGCGCTGCGGGAAAGCGGACACGCGGCGGTCGTCGCCTGCCACGCTGCGCGCCAGGCGCAGCGCCACGTCGGCACGGTGCACACGCGGGCTGGCACGGCGCGCGGCCACAGCCGTACGCGCGGCCGTGAGTTCGGCAGCCACCGAGGCTTCGCCGCCATCGACGGCAGCGCGCAGCACGCGCAACTCATCGAGCTTCTCGATGGCGAAGGCGAGCCACGAGGTCAGCTCGGTGTCGAGCTTCGTCTCGGCCGCGAGGCTGAACGGCACATGCAGCAGCGAACACGACGGCGCGATCCACAGCTCGCCCTGGTGCTTCTCGGCCACGGGCCTCAGCTTCGCCAGCGCCACGTCGACGTCAGTGCGCCAGATGTTGCGGCCATCGACCACACCGACCGACAGCACCTTGTGCGCCGGCAGCCAGTCGGCCACGCCGGTCAGCTCCTGCGGCGCGCGCACGGCATCGACGTGCAGGCCCGCCACCGGCAGCTGGCAGGCCAAGCGCAGGTTCTCGGACAGCGGCGAGAAGTACGTGGCCAGCATCAGCTTGGGCGCACTGCGGGCCAGTTGCCAGTACGCGCGCTCGAAGGCGTTGCGCCAGGCCTCGGGCAGGTCGAGGCCGAGGATGGGCTCGTCGATCTGCACCCATTCCACCCCCTGCTGCTTCAGGCGGTTCAGCACCTGCTCGTACACGGGCAACAGCGCGTCGAGCAGTGAGAAGCGATCGAAGCCCGCCTCTTTTTCCTTGCCCAGGTACAGGAAGCTCAGCGGCCCCAGTAGCACGGCCTTGACCGCATGGCCGGCCTGCTGCGCCTGCGCGACCTCGTCGAACAGGCGCGTCGATGCGAGCTTGAACTGCGTGTCGGCCTTGAACTCGGGCACGAGGTAGTGGTAGTTGGTGTCGAACCACTTCGTCATCTCGAGCGCGAAGGTGCCTTCGGCGCCGTGGGTGCAGCTGTCGTCGTGCACGTGGCCCGCTTCGTCTTCCACGCCGCGCGCCATCTTGAAGTAGCGCGACAACTCGGGCTCATCGCCGCTGAAGTCGAAGCGCGCCGGCTCGCAGCCGAGCAGCTGGATGTGGTTGGCCACGTGGTCGTAGAAGGCGAAGTCGCCCACGGTCACGAAGTCGAGCCCCGCATCGCGCTGCGCCTGCCAGTGGCGCGCGCGCAAGGTGTCGCCGACGGCTTCGAGCGCGGCATGGTCGGTCTCGCCGCGCCAGTGCTTCTCGAGGGCGAACTTGAGTTCCCGGTGGGCGCCCATGCGCGGAAAGCCGAGGATGTGGGTACGGGTGGTCATGCAGGTGGTCCGGTCGCTGATCTTGGAAACCGGTGATGGTCGGCGTTTGGCGCATATGATTCAAACGAAACCTTTTGCCCATTCGCTTGAATAATTTTCATGATGCAGTCCATCCTCGAGATCCGCCACCTGCGCACGCTGGCCGCGCTGCGCGACACCGGCAGCCTGGTGCGCGCGGCGCAGCTGCTCAACCTCACGCAGTCGGCGCTGTCGCACCAGATCAAGCTGCTCGAAGACCGCTACGGCGCCCAGCTGTTCGAGCGCAAGTCGGTGCCGCCGCAGTTCAGCACCACGGGGCTGCGGCTGCTGCAACTGGCCGACACCGCGCTGCCGCTCATCGAAGAGGCCGAGCGCGACGTGGCGCGGCTGGCATTGGGTCGCAGCGGGCAGCTGCGCATCGTGGTCGAGTGCCACACCTGCTTCGACTGGCTGATGCCCGCGATGGACGCCTTTCGCCAGCGCTGGCCCGAGATCGAGCTGGACATCGTCTCGGGCTTCCACCCCGACCCGATCGCGCTCGTGATGCAGAACCGCGCCGAGGTGGCAATCGTCTCCGAGGAAGACCCCGATGAAACGGTCGACTACCACGCGCTGTTCCGCTTCGAGATCGTCGCGCTGCTGGCCAACGACCATGCGCTGACCGCCAAGCCGCACCTCACGGCGCGCCACTTCGCCGACCAGACGCTCATCACCTACCCCGTGCCCGACGAGATGCTCGACATCGTGCGCCAGGTGCTGGCCCCCGCCGGCGTCGAGCCCGCGCACCGGCGCACGACCGAGCTCACGGTGGCGATGCTGCAGCTGGTGGCCAGCGGGCGCGGCGTGGCAACGCTGCCGCTGTGGGCGGTGCAGAATTACCTCGACCGCGGCTACGTCACGGCACGCCGCGTGGGCGCCAGGGGCCTTACGGGGCGGCTCTACATGGCCTGCACGCAGGCGACGTCGGCGCGGCCCTGGCTGGACGACTTCGTGCGCGTCACGCGCGAGAGTTGCTTCAAGAGCCTGCCGGGGATCGAATTGCTGTGAGCCCTGTGAGTCCGATGGCGGGAGGATCACGTCCGAATCCGGCCAGTGCAGGGCCGTACACGGCCTGAAGATCGACCACCACCACGGACCGCCCCATGACCTCTCCGAAGACACTCGACACCCCCGCCATTCCGCGCCCCCGCTTCTTCCACGGCTGGCTCGTGGTCGCCGGCGCCTTTGCCGTCATGTTCGTGGGCTTCGGCTGCGCCTACACCTTCAGCGCGTTCCTCGATGCGCTGCAGCGCGACTTCGGCGCGTCGCGCGGTGAGGTGTCGCTGGTGTTCTCGCTCGCGGGTTTCCTGTACTTCGGGCTCGGTGTGTTCAGCGGCCCGCTTGCCGACCGCTGGGGCGCACGGCGGCTGGCGGTCGCGGGCATGGTGCTGGTCGGCCTCGGGCTGGCGCTGGCGAGCCAGGCGCGCAGCCTGACGCAGATCTTCTGGGCGTACGGGCTCGGTGTCGGCCTCGGCGTGGGCGCCTCGTACGTGCCGGTGCTGGGCGCGGTGCAGCGCTGGTTCGTGCGCCAGCGCGGCTTCGCCTCGGGTCTCGCTGTGAGCGGCATCGGCGTGGGCACGCTGGCGATGCCACCGCTGGCCTCGTGGCTCATCGACACGCTGGGCTGGGGCGACGCCTACCTGGCACTCGGTGTGCTCGCCGCGGTGGTCGGCGTGGGCCTGGCGTTGCTGGTCGAGAACGATCCGCGCGCACGCGGCCTTGGCCCTGACGGCGATCCGCCGAAGGCGCAGGCCTCCACCGCGTTGCCGCCCGGCGCCTCGGTGCGCGAGGCCATCGGCTCCGGCCGTTTCGCCGGGCTGTACGCAGCCTGCCTCATCAGTTCGTTCGGCTTGTTCGTGCCCTTCGTGCACCTGGTGCCCTACGCGCTCGACCATGGCGTGGCCGCGTCGTCGGCGGTGCTGCTGCTCGGTGCGATCGGCGTCGGCAGCACGGCGGGCCGCTTCTTCCTCGGCGGGCTGGCCGACCGCATGGGTCGGCACTACGCGCTGCCGCTGATGTCGGCGGGCATGGCGCTGTCGCTGGTGGTGTGGGCCGTGTCGGGCGGGTTCTGGGGGCTTGCCCTGTTCGCCTTCGCCTACGGCGTGTTCTACGGCGGCTTCGTGGCGCTGCTGCCCGCGCTGGTGATGGACTGGTTCGGCGGGCGCCACATCGGCGCGATCATCGGCATCCTGTACACCAGCGTGGCAATCGGCACGCTGATCGGGCCGAGCGCCGCGGGCTTCGCCTTTGACCTCACGCGCAGCTACCTGCTGCCGATCCTCGTGGCGATCGGCGCGAACCTCGTGGCGGCCGGCCTGCTGCTCGCGATGGCGCGGCGCGGCCGGCGCGCCGCTCAGCCGGCTTTCTGAACCAGCTTCAGCACGCTCGAGAAATCGAGCGCGCCGTGGCCCGCAAGGCTGTGCGCCGCGTACAGGCTGCGCGCCAGGCCGCCCAGCGGCGTGGAAGCACGCACCGCGCTCGCGTTTTCCTGGGCCAGCCCCAGGTCCTTGAGCATCAGGTCGGTGCCGAAGCCACCCGCGTAGTTCTTCGAGGCGGGCGACGTCTCCATCACGCCCGGCATCGGGTTGTACTTCTCGAGCGCCCAGTTGCCGCCCGAGCTGCGGCGCATGATTTCCGACAGCACCTTCGGGTCGAGCCCGTTGGCCACGCCCAGCGCGAGCGCTTCCGAGGTGCCGATCATCAAGATGCCGAGCAGCATGTTGTTGCAGATCTTGGCGGTCTGGCCCGCACCGGCTGCGCCGGCGTGGAAGATGTTGGCGCCCATCTTCTCGAGCACCGGGCGCGCGCGTTCCAGGTCTGCCGTCTCGCCACCGACCATGAAGGTCAGCGTGCCGGCAATGGCGCCGCCGGTGCCGCCCGACACGGGCGCATCGATCATCGCGACGCCCTTGGCGGCGGCGGCCGCGGCCACCTTGCGCGACGTGGCGGCAGCGATGGTGCTGCTGTCGATCACGAGCGTGCCGGCCTGGATGCTGTCGAGCAAACCGGGCTTGCCAGCGCCGCCGAGGAACAGGCCCTCGACGTGCGCGCTGGCGGGCAGCATGCTGATCACCACTTCGGCACCGGCCACCGTCTCGGCCGCCGACGTGGCGATCGGCAGGCCTTCGGCGCCGAACTTCTTGCAGGCGTCGGCCGAGAGGTCGAAGGCGCTGAGCGTGTGGCCGGCCTTGTGCAGGTTCAGGGCCATCGGGCCGCCCATGTTGCCCAGGCCGATGAATGCGATCTTCATGTGTCTTGTCTCCGTTGTTCTGTGCAGGGGGTGAAGTCAGTCAGTTCAGACCAGCGACGCCAGCTCGGCCGGCATCTCGCCACGCGGGCGCAGATGGTCTTCGACGAAAGCGGGCGTGATCTCTTCGAGCGTGGCGGGGTTCCAGCGCGGGTTGCGGTCCTTGTCGACCAGCACGGCGCGGATGCCTTCGGCGAAATCCTTGTTCGCGCAGAAGCCCAGCGAGGCCCAGTATTCGAGGCGGAACACCTCGGCCAGCGACATGCGCGGCACGCGCTGCCAGAGCTCGAAGCTCAGCGCGATGGAACTCGGCGCGCCCTTGGAGAAAGTCTTCGAAGCGGTCTGCAGCCACGCGTCGTCGCTCTGCACGTCGCGCAGGCGCCTGGCGATGTCGAGCAGGTCGTCGCCGGCCATCAGCGCATTGATGGTGTCGTAGTGCTCGCGCACCTTCGACGCAGGCATCTCGGTGCCCTCGCCGGCCTTGGCGAGGATGCGCGACAGCGTGGCGCGGTCGGCCCGCGCGTCGCCGCCGGCCCACTGCGTGGACGCGATGGCGGCGAGCACGTCGGCCTTGCGCTCCTGCGGCACCAGCACGTCGGCCAGGCCGCAGAAGATGGTGTCGTGCGCGTTGATGTTGGCGGCCGTGAGCGCCAGGAACAGGCCCGTGCGGCCCGGCGTACGGCGCAGGAACCAGCTGCCGCCCACGTCGGGGTACAGGCCGATGTTGATCTCGGGCATGGCGATGCGGCTTTGCAGCGTCATCACGCGGTGCGAGGCGCCCGCCAGCAGGCCCACGCCGCCGCCCATCACGATGCCGTGGCCCCAGCACAGGAAGGGCTTGGGGAAGGTGTGGATCAGGTGGTCGAGCTCGTACTCCTCGCGGAAGAAGTCTTCGGCGTAGGTGTTGCGCTCGGGGCCGCAGTCGAGCAGCGTTTGATACAGCTGGCGCAGGTCGCCGCCGGCGCAGAAGGCTTTTTCGCCCGCCGCGTCGAGCAGCACGCCGACGATGCCGGCGTCGGCCGCCCATTCGCGCAGCTTGGGCGTGAGCAGGCGCACCATCGCCACCGAGAGCGAGTTGAGCGACGCCGGCGAGTTGAGCGTGGCCACGCCGAAGCGCTGGCCGCCGGCGGTCTTGATTTCGTTGAAGAGAACTACGTTGTCGGTCATTGTTTTCAGGTCCTGGATGCGGTGGGTTCAGCGGATGTCGCTGTCGCCTTCCAGCAATTTTCGCGCAACGATGACGCGCATGATTTCGTTGGTGCCTTCAAGAATCTGATGCACGCGCGTGTCGCGCACCAGGCGCTCGAGCGGGAACTCGCTCAGGTAGCCGTAGCCGCCGTGCAGCTGCAGCGCGTCGTTGCAGACATTGAAGCCCGCATCGGTCGCGAAGCGCTTGGCCATGGCGCAATAGGTGCTTGCGTCCACATGGCCCGCATCGAGCTTGCTGGCGGCCAGCCGCACCATCTGCCGCGCGGCGACCAGCTCGGTCGCCATGTCGGCCAGCTTGAACTGCAGCGCCTGGAAGCTCGCGATCGGTTTGCCGAACTGCTGGCGCTCGTGCAGGTAGCGGCGCGCCGCGTCGAGCGCGCCCTGCGCCGCGCCCACCGAGCAGGTCGCGATGTTGATGCGCCCGCCGTCCAGGCCCTTCATGGCGATGCGAAAGCCCTCGCCCTCCTTGCCCAGCAGGTTCTGCGCCGGCACGCGCACGTTGTCGAAGTTGATGGTGCGCGTGGGCTGGCTGTTCCAGCCCATCTTGTGCTCTTTCTTGCCGTAGCTCACGCCGGGCGCATCGGCCGGCACGGCGAAGGCCGAGATGCCGCTGGCGCCCGCGCCGCCCGTGCGCGCCATGAGCACCAGCACGTCGGTCGAGCCGGCGCCGGAGATGAAGGCCTTGCCGCCATTGATGACGTACTCGGCGCCCTGCAGCTCGGCGCGCGTCTTTAGCGAACCAGCGTCGGAGCCCGCGCCCGGTTCGGTCAGGCAGTACGACGCCAGCTTGCGCCCGCTCGTGAGGTCTTCGCCCCACTGCTGCGCCACCGCGTCGGTGGCCCAGGTGCCGAGCATCCACGTCGCCATGTTGTGGATCGTGATGAAGGCGGTGGTCGAGGGGTCGACCGCGGCCATTTCCTCGAACACCAGCGCCGAGTCGAGCCGCGGCAGGCCAAGGCCGCCGATGCGCTCGGGCGCGTACAGGCCGCAGAAGCCCAACTCGCCCGCCTTGGCGATGGCTTCCTTCGGAAAGATGGCTTCCGCATCCCATTGCGCGGCATGCGGCGCGAACTCGGCCTGCGCAAAGTCGCGCGCGGTCTGCGCAAAGGCGTTCTGTTCTTCGGACAGTTCGAAATTCATTGGGAGCGACCCTTCCAGAGATCGAGCTTGGCGGTGCGTTGGCGGGTCGATTGTTCGAGGCAGCCGTAGAACTCCAGCGGCCAGATCGAACCGCCTTCGCTGTCCTTCGCGGCGGTCTTGCACCCCGGGTCGCGGCCCTTGAGCCAGGCGCGTTGCTCGGTGCGCAAGGCCGTGCGCTGTTGCGGCGACAGCGATTTCATCACCTCGCCGTAACGGATGTTGAGCGCCGCGTCGGCGGCGCGAAAGTCGCGCACCGCGCAGGCGTTCATCTGCTGCTGATTGCCGTCGGGCTTGCAGTCCAGCGGACTCGCTTCATCGGCCGCCTGCGCGCCAAAGGCGAGCAGCAGCACGGCCGATGCCGCGACAGCGCGGAGCGCGCACCTCACGCACTTCACTTGAGGCTGATCGTCGTGTTGACGCCCTGGCTCACGGTGCTGTCGTCGAACCAGCGCGCCGTGACCGTCTTGGTCTGCGTGTAGAACATGATGACCTGCTTGCCGTACGGGCCCAGGTCGCCGAGCTTCGAGGCGCGCGAGCCGGTGAACGAGAACATCGGGACCGGCACCGGGATCGGCACGTTGATGCCGACCTGGCCCACGTCGATGTCTTCCTGGAAGCGGCGCGCCGCGGCGCCCGACTGCGTGAAGATCGCCGTGCCGTTGCCGTTCGGGTTGCTGTTGATCAGCTCGATGGCTTCGTCGATGGTTTCGGCATCGGCCACGCACAGCACCGGGCCGAACACTTCCTGGTCATAGATGGTCATGCCGGGCTTCACGCCGGTGAAGATCGTCGGGCCGACGAAGTTGCCCTTCTCGTAGCCGGGCACAGAAGGCTTACGGCCGTCGAGCACCAGCTTCGCGCCGTCGGCTTCGCCGCGTTCGATGAGGCTGTTCACGCGGTCGAAGGCGGCGCACGACACCAGCGGCCCCACGTCCACGCCCTTTTCAGTGCCCGCGCCGATCTTCAGCGTCTTGGCCTTGGCAATCAGCTCGGGCACCCAGTTGCGCGCCTCGCCCACCAGCACCGCGACCGACACCGCCATGCAGCGTTGGCCGGCTGCACCGAAGCTTGCGCCGGCCAGTGCGTTGAGCGTTTGCTCCTTGTTGGCGTCGGGCATCACGATGGCGTGGTTCTTCGCGCCCATCATGCATTGCGCGCGCTTGCCGGCCAGCGTGGCGCGGTTGTAGACGTGCGTGCCGACCTTGGTCGAGCCGACGAAGCTGATCGCCTTGATGTCGGCGTGGTCGCAGATGCCGTTGACGATGGCTTCACCGCCATGAATCACGTTCAGCACGCCCGGCGGCACGCCAGCTTCGAGCGCCAGTTCGCACAGGCGCATCGTGACCATCGGGTCTTGCTCGGAGGGCTTGAGCACGAAGGTGTTGCCGGTGACGATGGCCATCGGGAACATCCACAGCGGGATCATGGCGGGGAAGTTGAACGGCGTGATGCCGGCGCACACGCCCAGCGGCTGCAGCAGCGTGTAGGTGTCGACGCCGTTGGCCACGTTGTTGGCCAGCTCGCCCAGTTGCAGGTTGCCGATGTTCGAGGCGTGCTCGACCACTTCGAGGCCGCGGAACACGTCGCCTTCGGCGTCCGGCAGCGTCTTGCCCTGCTCGGCCGTGAGGATCGCGGCCAGCTCGCCCATGTTCTCGCGGATGAGCTGCTGCAGCTTCAGGAAGATGCGGGCACGCGCGCCCAGGGGCGTCTTGCGCCAGGTCTTGAAGGCTTCCTTGGCGGAGGCCACGGCGGCGTCGAGTTCGGCCTGGGTGGCGAACGGCACGCGGGCCAGCACCTGCTGCGTGGCCGGATTGACGACGTCGCGCCATTCGGTGGTCTTCGATTCGACGAACTTGCCGCCGATCAGCAGCTTGACGGTGGCGACTTGCGTCGAGGGGGTGGTGGTGGCGTCCATGGGGTTTTGTCTCCTGTGATCCTGTGAAATTCGGTACCAGCGTGAGCCGGTGCAGCCCGCATCCTAGCTTTGCAGATTTGCCATGACAATAGACAAATATGCGTCATCGCTTTGCAAAAATGCAAAGCACCGCATCCCACCGCACACAAGGCCGGACGCACATGGACTGGGACAACCTGCGCTACTTTCTCGAACTCGCCCGCTCGGGCACGCTGATGAGCGCGGCGCGCCGGCTGGAGGTCGACCACACCACCGTCGCGCGGCGCATCCAGGCGCTCGAAAAAGAGGTGGGCGCGCCCCTGTTCTCGCGCGAATCGGGCGGCCACCGGCTCACCGAAGCCGGCCGCCGATTGCAGCCGCAGGTCGAGGCGATGGAGAGCGCCTTCCAGGCCGTGGAGAGCACCGCGCCGGCCTCGCAGGAAGGCTTGTCGGGGCTGGTGCGCATCGGCGCCACCGAAGGCTTCGGCACCGTGGTGCTCGCGCCGCAGCTCGCGCTGTTCGCGGTGCAGCACCCCAAGCTCACCATCGACCTGCTCGCGATGCCGCGGCTGGTGCACCTGTCGCGACGCGAGGCCGACATCGTCATCTCGCTCGAACGGCCCGCGCGCGGGCCGGTGTTGGTCACCAAGCTCACCGACTACACGCTGAGGCTCTACGCCTCGAAGCACTACCTGGCCGCGCACAAGCCCATCAAGACCCGCGAAGACCTGCGCGGCCACACCTTCATCAGCTACGTCGACGACCTGCTGTTCAGCAAGGAGCTGCAGTACCTCGATGAACTGCACCGCCCCGACAGCTTTGCGCTGCGCAGCACCAGCGTGCTGGCGCAGCACCGGGCGGTGGCGGCGGGTGCGGGGATTGCGGTGTTGCCGGCGTTCATTGCGCAGGACGACCGCGCGCTCAAGCCGGTGCTGCCGGACGCGGCGAACTTCACGCGGACCTTCTGGATGTCGATGCCTGCGGAGACCAAGCACCTGGCGCGCATGCAGACGGTCTGGGAATTTCTGCGCGCGACGGCCGCGGCGCAACAGCAGGTGCTGTTGCCTGACAGCACGGCGAACACCCCATGACCGGTTCGCGATTGAAGAAGCAACCGTCAAGGAATCATTGACGGTTCAAGTTCGGGTGCTCAGGAAAACAGGCGCTTCAGGAACCCAGGCTTGGCCGCCGGCGCCGCAGCCTTTTCCAGCAGCTCGATCAGCCCGTCCACGCGCGGCTTCTTCAGCCGGCGCGCGTAGTCGATGTAGCTCTCTTCCGTATCCATGCGATAGAACTGCGGCGGCATCGGCAATGGGCCTGGCACCGCCGCCAGCAGCACGCGCAACGCGTCGAGCTGGTTCATGCGGATGGCGCTCATGATCGCGGTCTCGCCGAGCGAAGGAATGATCTCGTTGGGCTGCGCGAGCCCGCCGTCGAGCAGGGGCTGGATCGCCGCCGCATCGCCTGCGACCGCCGCCGCGCCCAGCGCCTCGAGCGCCGCCAGCTTCTCGGGCGAGAGACTGGCCAGGTAGGCGTCGCTTCGCTTGTCGTCCTCGTCGCGCGCGTCGCCGCCCTGCATGACCATGAAGTCGGTCACGAGCGCCACGGGTTCGCCTGCGGCATCGAGCGCCCAGAAGCTCGGATAGCTGCCGTCGCCCCAGCCCGCGCTGAAGATCAGCACGTTGTTCGCGCTGCCCTCGCCCAACGGGTAGTGGTCGGCGATGTCGGCCGAAGCGAGGTCGGCGCCGAGCACGTCGTCGTAGTAGCTGACGTACTCGGGGTTCGTGGCGGATTCGCGCGCCTCGCGCTCGGCCATGGCCTTGGCGCCGTCGGCGTCCATGAAGCAGCCGACGCCGGCATCGACCGGATACCCGTAGAACTCGTCGCTCCCGAGTTCGTCCTGCGACTGCCCTTCGAGCAGCGCCGCCTCCCAGCGCAGGTCGCTCGCCTGCAGGCTGCCGCGCTCGCGCAGCCACAGCACGGCCAGCGCATGGCGGCCTCCGCCTTGCAGCACCTCGACGGGGAACGCGCCCCGCGCGCTCAGGCTGCGAACAAAAGGCTCGCGCTCGGGCTGCACCAGCGGATCGCAGGCCACGATGCGGCCGCTCGTGAGGTGCAAAGCGCCGCAAGGCTGGCGCTGCAGATGTCGTGCGCGCAGCGCCTCGTCGTCAAGAAAAATGCTCTGGAGGTTGTCGATGTCTAGATAGGCCATGCGCCCAGTTTCTCATTCCCCGGCAACGGCAGGCCACACCGGCGGATGGCTGCCTGGCGGCATCGAAGGGCGTGGCCAAGCGGCCGGTGTGCGCGAGAGCTGCGCGCTGTGGCGCACCGCCGTCAGTTCGCCGAAGCCGGAGGCCGAGGTCTCGACATACGGCTCGACACCGGCCCGCGCAATCGACAGCCCGCCCTCCACGCGGCCCAGCCCGCGCAACCACTGCCCCGTCTGTGCCAGCGACACCTGCACATGCCAGCTGCCGCCCTCTTGCTGCTGCCGCCACAGCGCCGCGGCGGCGCCGAGCGCGATCAGGTAACCGCTGGCCTCATCAAGGATCTGCATCGGCATCGGGCGCGGCTTGCCGTCGCCCGCCGCTTCGCCTTCGGCGTGGTTGAAACCCATGGCGGTCTGCACCAGCGAATCGAAGCCGCGCCGATCGGCCCACGGCCCTTGCGTGCCATAGGCCGTGAGCGAGACGCAGACGATGCCCGGCCGCTCGCGCGCCAACGCCTCCGGGCCGAAGCCCAGCGCCGCGATGCCGCCGGGACGGTAGCCCTGCACGAAGACATGCGCATCGGCCACGAGGCGGTGCAGCACGGCGCGGCCTGCGTCGGTGCACAGGTCGACATGCGTCGAGAGCTTGCCGCGGCTGGTGTCGGCGATGGATTCGATGTTCGGCAGGTTCGGCGAATTGACCAGCATCACGTCGGCGCCGTAGGCCGCCAGCGCGCGCCCACCGACCGGCCCCGCGAGGATGCGCGTGAGGTCGAGCACGCGCAGGCCTTCGAGCGGGCGCTGGTCGTCGCGCAACGGCGGCAGCGCGCGCGGCGGCGCATCGCCGATGCGCTCGATGGTGAAGAGCGGCTGCGCCGCGACCGCCTGCCCGTGCGGCGTGGCGTCCCATTCATCGAAGCGGCGCAGCGCGGTGGCCACGAGGCCTTGTGCAGCGGCGGCCGCTTCGAAATCGACCGCACGCCAGCCGGCCATCGCGGCCTCGGCGTCGGCGCGCGTGGCGATGGCCGGGTCGAGCTTCATGAGGCGCAGCGCGCCTTCGCGGTGATGCTTGAAGTTGGCGTGGATGCGCACCCACCCGTCGGCGCAGCGGTACACGCCCGAGAAGGTGTCCCACAGATCGGGCACGCGGCCGTCGATGCTGAACCAGCCCGTGCAGTCGAGCGCGGCGTGCAGCGTGTCGACCGCCACTTCTTGTCGCGCCACGCCGCGCCGGTGCCCCAGCTCGCAGGCCGCGAGCGCGGCGGCCGCGATGCTGGCCTGCGCCGCGAGGCCGACCGCGAAGGACGACGGCAGCACCGGGTCGGCGCCCGTGAACCGCGCGAAAGCCAACGCCTCGGCGGGCAGCCCCGCCTGCTGCCAGAGACCCGCCAGGACTTCTTCACTCGTTGCCATGCGTCAACCCTTCAGGGGAAAGAGGAAACAATGAAAAAGGCAGGGTCCGCTTGCGCGGCCCTGCCCTTGTTGTGTGTCGTTGCGTTCGCGACCTTGTGCGGATGGCTTACTGGATCAGCTTGGCACCGGTCTTGGCCTGCAGCGCGTCGAAGCTCACGCCCGGCGCGAGTTCGATCACCTTGAGGCCTTCGGGCACGACGTCCATCACGGCCAGGTCGGTGATGATGCGGTCGACCACGCCCACGCCGGTCAGCGGCAGCGAGCACTGCTCGAGGATCTTCAGGTCTTCGGTGCCGTCCTTCTTCTTGGCCACGTGTTCCATCAGCACGATCACGCGCTTCACGCCGGCCACGAGGTCCATGGCGCCGCCCATGCCCTTGACCATCTTGCCGGGGATCATCCAGTTGGCAAGGTCGCCCTTGGCGCTGACCTGCATCGCACCGAGGATCGACCGGTTGATCTTGCCGCCGCGGATCATCGCGAAGCTGTCATGGCTGCCGAAGATGGCCGAGCCGGGCAACGTGGTCACGGTCTGCTTGCCGGCGTTGATGAGGTCGGCGTCGACGTTGTCTTCGGTCGGGAACGGGCCGATGCCGAGCATGCCGTTTTCGCTCTGCAGCCACACTTCCTTGGTGCCGGTGTGGTTGGCCACCAGGGTCGGGATGCCGATGCCGAGGTTGACGTAGAAGCCGTCTTCGAGTTCTTGCGCGGCACGGGCCGCCATCTGGTCTTGGGTCCAGGGCATCTCAGGCTCCTTCTTTCTTGTTGACGGCCTTCACGGGCGATTCGCTGCCTGTTGCTGCGGCCTGGGCGATGGCGGTCTGGGCCTCGACCTTGGCGGCGGCGGCATCGACCGACGCGCTCAGGGTGCGCTTCTCGATGCGCTTTTCAGGCGTGGCATTGAGCACCAGGCGGTGCACGTAGATGCCCGGCAGGTGGATATCGTCGGGGGCCAGCTCGCCCACTTCGACGATCTTCTCGACCTCGACGATGCAGACCTTGCCGGCCATGGCGGCGGCCGGGTTGAAGTTGCGCGCCGTGAGGCGAAAGCGCAGGTTGCCGGCCTTGTCGGCCACGTCGGCCTTGACCAGCGCGACGTCGGGCACCAGCGAGTGCTCCATGACATAGGTCTCGCCGTTGAACTCGCGCAGTTCCTTGCCTTCGGCCACTTGCGTGCCCACGCCGGTCTTCGTGAAGAAGGCCGGGATGCCCGCGCCGCCGGCGCGCAGCTTCTCGGCCAACGTGCCCTGGGGCGTGAATTCGAGGGCCAGTTCACCGGCCAGGTATTGGCGTTCGAACTCCTTGTTCTCGCCCACGTACGACGCGATCATCTTCTTGATCTGGCGCGTCTCGAGCAGCTTGCCGAGGCCGAAACCGTCGACGCCCGCGTTGTTCGAGATGACGGTGAGGTTCTGCACGCCGGAATCCTTCAGCGCATCGATCAGCGCTTCAGGAATGCCGCACAGGCCGAAGCCGCCGACCGCGAGCGTCTGCCCGTCGGCCACGACCCCCTTGAGTGCCGCGTCTGCGGAGGGAAAAATCTTGTTCACTCGGGCTCCTTGATGGGTGGTGGAGAGTGGGTGGGAAAGGCGTCAACGATACTACCTACTCGTATACGTAGTATTTCGTAATGGTGACACCTGATGCCCGAGATCGATTACCGGTTGGCTTTTGAGCATGCCCCTGTCGGCATGGTGGTGTCGAGCAACCGCACCATCGTCGCCTGCAACCAGCGCGTGTGCGAGATCTTCGGCGCGGAGCCCTCCGCGCTGGTCGGGCATTCGTTCAGCATCCTGTACCCGAGCGTGGCCGAGTTCGAGCGCATCGGCAAGCGCATGGAGCCCTTTCTGAACGCCAGCGGCCACTATGCCGACAACCGCATGATGAAGCGCCTGGGTGGGCTGCACGGGGCTCTGGCCGGCGAGACCTTCTGGTGCCACGTCACCGGCCACGCCATGAACCGCGCGGCGCCGCACGAGGCCGGTATCTGGACCTTTGAAGACCTGGGCTCACGCCGCGCGGTGAAGGCTGAGCTCACGCCGCGCGAACGTGAGGTGGCGGCGCAGGTGATGCGCGGGCTGACGTCCAAAGAGATCGGCAAGGCGCTTGGGATCAGCCATCGAACGGTCGAATTGCATCGGGCGCGGTTGATGCGCAAGTACGCGGCGGCGACGACTGCGGAGCTGGTGCAGAAGCTGATCGCGGGGTGATTGTTTTCGGGGCGCGTGCACAGGCCACCGGGTACTTCCCTCCGCGAATGTCCCCCGCCTTCGGCTCCTCCTTGATTTCGCTGCGGGAAGCACCCAGTGTCCTGCGCCCGCTGAGCGCTGTCGTTGTGCGGGCCGATCAGCCCGAGGCGCGCGACAGCACCATCTCCATGCGCACCAGGTCGCGCAGTGGGATGCCGCTCTGCTTCGTTGCCTTGCCCCAGCGGCGCACGAAGTAGTCGACGTCAACCCCGACGATGCGGAAGCCGAAGCGCTGGTAGAAGGCCAGCTCGCGCAGGCTGCTGTTGCCGGTGCCGACTTCGAGCCGGTGTGCGCCGCGTTGTGTAGCGAGGGCCTTCGCCTTCTTCAGCATCGCGGTGCCGATGCCCTGGCCCTTGTGCGGCTCGGCCACGGCGATGTTCATGATCTCCCAGGTGTCGACGCGCGTGGCCATG
Organism: Variovorax sp. YR752; assembly: GCF_943372545.1. Taxonomy (NCBI): domain Bacteria; kingdom Pseudomonadati; phylum Pseudomonadota; class Betaproteobacteria; order Burkholderiales; family Comamonadaceae; genus Variovorax; species Variovorax sp. YR752. The sequence goes on from NZ_CALRZC010000004.1 coordinate 45,964, forward strand.
AGCACCATCTGGCCGACGACCTCGCCGGCCTGTTCGGCCAGCCATTGCTCGCCGCGCAGCAGGTACTTTTCGACCTCGGGGCGCGGGCCGTCCGCGTCGAAAAGGAGCGTCCAGGGCACCGCATCTGCCGGGGTGGCCCGGCGCATCTTCAAACCCGTCGTGTGTGTGTTGCGTGCGTTCCTTTGCATGACCCTATTCTGAGTTCTGAGCAGAAGTTCCCTGCCAGAGCCGCCGGATCGTTGCGAAAACGGAAACGCCGTGTCGACAAAAGCCGTGCGTCATCGCGCTTTGGGAGGCCTATCGTGGAACCCACGCGAACACACCGTTCGCCCCACACAGGAGCAGACACCATGTCCACACCCCTTCATTCGGAAAAGAACCTCCTTCAGCAGACCAAGCTGTCCGTGGCCCAGGCCCGCGCGCTGGCCGGGCACCAGGTGCCCGTGGCGCTCGGCCTCGCGGCGGTGATCCTCTCCGTGCTCGGCGTCAAGCCCTGAGCCTGACCGGGCTCACTCCGGCTTGATGTCGGCGCCCTTGATCACCTTCGACCAAGCCGCGAGTTCCTGGTCGACAAACTTGCCGAGCGTCGGCGGATCCATGTAGGTCGCGAAGGCGCCCTGGTCGTCCACCTTCTTGCGGAAGGCCTCGCTCTCGACGATCTTCTTGATCTCGGCGCTGAGCTTGTTCACCACCTCGGGCGGCGTCTTCGCCGGGGCGAACACCGCGAACCACGACTCGACCTCGTAGCCCGGCAACCCGGCTTCGGCCGAGGTCGGCACGCTCGGCATCGACGCATGTCGCTTGCTGCCCGTGTACGCCAGCGCCTTGATGCGCCCGCCCGCGAAGTGGCCGATGACCGAGGGCGGCGTGGTGATGAAGATATCGACATTGCCCGCCACCAGGTCATTGATGGCCGGCCCCGAGCCTTTGTAGGGCACGTGCGTGGCCGGCTGCTTCGCCTGGCGCGACAGCAGCTCGCCTGCGATGTGCTGGATCGAGCCGTTGCCCGACGAGGCGTAGAACAAACCGCCTTCCTTCTTCTTGCCGTATTCGATGAGTTCCTTCATCGAGGTCACCGGCAGCTTGCCGCTCACCGCGACCACGTGCGGCGCGCGCATCACCATCGCCACCGGCACGAAGTCTTTCGTCGGGCTCCAGCGCAGGTTCGGGTACAGCGACGGGTTGCCGACGTGGTAGCCCGAGTACTGCATCAGCAGCGTGTAGCCGTCGGGCGCGGCGCGGGCCACGAACTCGGTGCCGATGTTGCCGCTGGCGCCGGGTTTGTTGTCGATGACGACCGGCTGGCCCAGCGCGCGCTGCAACGGGTCGGCGACCAGCCGCGCCATGATGTCGGTGGAACCCGCGGGCGCGGTCGGCACCACGAAGGTCAGGGGTTTGGCAGGCCAGGTGTCGGCATGCGAGGCAGTGGCGGCCAGCGCGAGGCCGACCGCGAGCAGGCGGTGAACGGGTTTCATGGGTTTGTCTCCGGTGGTTTTTTTGGACTGTCTTCGGGCTGCATGTCTCAGGGTGCCAGCTCCGAAATCTCGATGAGATTCAGGTCGGGGTCGCGCACGTAGACCGAGCGGATGCGCGAGGTGGCGCCCGTGCGCATCACGGGGCCTTCGATGATCGGCACGCCCTGCGCGCCCAGCCGCGTGATGACTTCTTCGAGCGGCACGCTGGCGATGAAGCACAGGTCGAGCGAGCCGGGCGTGGGCACGTCGGCCTTCGGCTCGAATTCATGGCCCTTCACATGCAGGTTGATCTTCTGGTGACCGAAGCGAAAGGCCTTGCGGCCGGCGCCGAAGACTTCCAGCGTCATGCCCATCGTCTCCACGTAGAAGCGCTCGCAAGCCTCTTCGTTCGCGGTCGTGAGCACCAGGTGATCCAGGTGGGCGATCATGCGTTCTCCTTCTGGGCCGGGCGGGCCTTCGCGCGCTCGACGATCTCGTTGAAGTCGGCCGGCGGTGCATGCTGCGTGAGCCGATGGCCGGCGCGCGAGACCTGGCTGGGCAGCGCGTGCTGCACGAGCGATTCGAGCTGGGCCGCCGCACCGATCAGCCCGTCGAGGTCCATGCCGGTGTCGTAGCCCATGCACTGCAGCATGTGGACCACGTCTTCCGTCGCGACATTGCCCGTCGCGCCCGGCGCATAGGGGCAACCGCCGATGCCGCCGAGCGACATGTCGAGCCGCTCGATGCCCACCTCGACCGCAGCAATGGTGTTCGCCAGGCCCATGCCCCTTGTGTTGTGGAAATGCGCCGTCCATTCCAGCGCCGGGTGTCGCGCACGCACGGCCTCGCACACGGCCTGCACCTGCGTGGGATGCGCCATGCCCGTGGTGTCGCACAGCGTGATGCCCTGCACGCCCAGTGCGGCGAAGCGATCGATCCAACCCTGCACCGTGGCGAGCGGCACATCACCTTCCATCGGGCAGCCGAACACGCAAGAGAGCGACACGTTCACCGGCACCGTCGCCTGCTTCGCCAGCGCGATCACGTCGGTCAGCTGCGCGAACGACTGCTCGCGCGTCATCCGCAGGTTGCTGAGGTTGTGCGTCTCGCTGACCGACATGACGATGTTGAACTCGTCGATGCGGCTTTCCAGCGCGCGCTCGGCGCCACGCACATTCGGCACGAGCGCGGTGTAGACCACGCCCGGCCGGCGCGCGATGCGCTGCATCACTTCTTCGCCGTCTCGCAGCGCGGGAATCGCCTTGGCCGAGGTGAACGAGGTCACCTCGATCTTGGCGTAGCCGAGCGTGCTGAGCCGGTCGATCAGCGCGACCTTGTCGTCGGTGGGAATGAAGCGGCTTTCCATCTGGAAGCCGTCGCGCGCGGCGACTTCGTTGATGAACAGCCGCGTGCTGTTGCCGGCTTTCATACGGCCTCGCTTTCGGCGCCACGCACCGGCCAGCCCGCGCTTTTCAGATCGGCCGTGTGTTCGCCCAGGCGCGGCGCCGCGTGGGCGATGCGCCCCGGTGTCGCACTGAGCTTGGGCACCACGCCTGGCACCTTGAGCAGCGCACCGTCGGAGCCGCGCGCCTCGACGATCATCTCGCGCGCCAGGTACTGCGGATCGGTCGCGATGTCGGCCACGGTGTAGATGCGCCCGACCGGCACGCCCGCCGCGTCGAGCACGGCCAGCACGTCGTCGCGGCTGCGCTGCAGGGTCCAGGCCTCGATGGCGGCATCGATCTCTTCCACGCGCAGCACACGGCCGTCGTTGTGCACGAGGCCGGGGTCGTTCTCCAGGTCCGTGCGGTCGATGGCGCGCATCAGCCGGCGGAAGATGCTGTCGCCGTTGCCCGCCACCAGCACGTAGTGGCCGTCGCTGCAGCGGTAGGCGTTGGTCGGCGCGATGCCCGGCAATGCGCTGCCGGCCCGTTCGCGCACGGCACCGAAGGCGTCGTACTCGGGCAGCAGGCTTTCCATCACGTTGAAGACCGACTCGTAGAGCGCCACGTCGATGAACTGGCCTTCGCCGCCGTGCGCCGTGCGATGGTGCAGCGCCGTGAGCACGCCGATCACGCCATGCAGCGCGGCCAGCGTGTCGCCGAGCGAGACGCCCACGCGCACCGGCACCCGGCCCGGCTCACCGCTGAGGTAGCGCAGCCCGCCCATCGATTCGCCGAGCACGCCAAAACCCGGCTTGTCGCGGTAGGGGCCGGTCTGCCCGTAGCCCGAGATGCGCAGCATGATGAGGCGCGGGTTCAGCGCATGCAGCTGCTCCCAGCCCAGGCCCCAGCCTTCGAGCGTGCCGGGCTTGAAGTTCTCGATGAGCACATCGGCTTCGAGCGCCAGGGCGCGCACGGCCTCCTGCCCTTCGGCGCTGCGCAGATCGAGGCACACCGAGCGCTTGTTGCGCGACTGCACCTCCCACCACACCGAGGTGCCGTCGCGCAGCAGCCGCCACTTGCGCAGCGGATCGCCGACGCCGGCGGGCTCGACCTTGATCACGTCGGCGCCGAACTCGGCGAGCGTCTTGCCGGCGAACGGGCCGGCGATGAGCTGGCCGAGCTCCAGCACCTTCAGGCCTTCGAGTGCGTTCATGTCTGTCTCTGTCTCCAAGTGGGTTGCCCCTACTCTAGAAACAGATCGCGATGAACGGAATTGCTCTGATGGCAGCAGGCCTTCGCGAAACGCGAAGGCCATGCCATGCGCCCTGCTGCTACTTCTTCTTCAGCGTGGACGCAGGCTTGGCAACCACCGGCAGCGCGGCCGGCGTCTTGACCCAGCCGCGCAGCATCACGCCCAGGCAGATGCCGGCCGCGAAGATCAGCCAGTACACCCACGACGGCAGGTTCTCCACGCCGCTGTGCAGGTTCATGCCGAAGGCCGCACCGACGGCCATCAGCGGAAATGTCAGCGCGGCGATGGTGTTGAGCTTGTGCTGCGCACGGCTCATGTCGAGGGCCGAGCCCGCCTGCGCTTCGGCGGCGCGCGCGAGCCGGTAGTCGAGCGACATGCGCGTGTCGGCCAGCAGCAGCTCGAAGCCGCGCGCAATTTCCACCGCAAGGTCGCGCTGGTCGATGAGCATCAGGTCGCCCTTCACGGCATCGCGCGCGGCCTGCAGGGCGTCCTGCATGTTCCGCGCGGCGCGGGTGAGCGGGATCAGCGGGCCGAGGACCTGGAACAGGTCTTCCGAGGTCTCGGCGGCCTGGTGGCGGATCTCGAAGGTGCTGAACGCGGCGCGGTAGCTTTCGAGCAGCTTGGCGAGCGCGCGCTCGCCGGGGTTGTTGCCCTTGTGCAGCCACGCGCCGTCGGGCTTGCGCAGGAACACCACGGGCTTGCGCTCGGCGCCGGAGCCCGAGGGCGGCTCGTGCAGGATCACCATCAGGTGCTCCTGCTCATGGATGATGCGCTGCGCGCCGTAGGTGCTGCCGCCCAGCCGCTGCTGCATGGCGGCGGGGAGTTCCCAGTCGTAGTCGATTCGTCTTGCCATCAGGGGGCCTGCAGTTCTTTCCACAAGGTGTCGAATTCGTCCGCGAAGCGGCGCACCAGCGGCGGGTCGTTGCTCAGCACCAGGTTTTCCTCGTTGAACTCGCAGGCGCTGCGGGTCCAGTTGTAGCTGCCGTTGAGCAGCCGCGCGCCGTCGAAGAGCGCGAACTTGTGGTGCATGTGGGCGTCGGTGCGGTCCACCGCCACCGCAATACCGGCCGCGCGCAGCTGGCCGACGTCGCTCCCGCGGTCAAACTCTTTGTCGTTGTCGGTGACGAAGCGCACCGTCACGCCGCGCCGGTGCGCCGCCAGCACCTCGGCGGTGATGCGGTCGTCCGACAGCGTGAACACGCACAGGTCGACCGCGCGCTTGGCCGTTCGCAGTTGCTGGTTGATCGCCTGCAGGCAGGCCGTGCCGGGGCTGAAGTAGGCCTGCGAGCGCACGGTGACGCTGTCGGGCGAGCGGCCGGTGTCGATGGCGCGCACCACGCCTTCGAGCCACTTGAGCAGCGACAGCTGCTCGGGGTCGGCGGTGCGCGAACGCACGAGATCGAAGGCGCGGTTGCGCAGCTGGCGCAGGCCGTCTTCGGGCGGCGAGGCTTCGCGCAGGGTGTGGACCAGCACGCGGCGCTCGTCGTCGCTCAAGCGCGCGTCGGCCATCGTCGCGTCGAGCTGGGCCAGCAGTTCGGGCAATGCGGACATCAATGATCCTTGTCGGCTTTGGGTGGGGCTGGAGGTGCAGGCGCGCGCTTGGGCGCCGCCCGTGTGGCCTGCACCTCGGCGGCGAGGCGCTCCATGTCCTGCTTGATCGAGCGGTCGAGTTCGAGCCGGCGCTCGGTCGCCGTCACCAGCGGCAGGATCAGCTCGCGGTAGGTCACGGCGATCTGCAGCATGGCGTCGGCCAGGCGCTGGCCTTCGCTCGGGCCTTCGACCGGCGGCGTGGGCTCGGGCTTGAGCGCATCGACCGCGCGCGCCACGTCGAGCATGCTGCTCGCGATGCGCTGGCTGCCGTCGACGTCGGCGCCGCCGAGCTTGCGCTGGCGCACGAACTCGTCGCAGATGGCCGTCCAGCGCGCGCTCTCCTCGGGCGTTGGGCTGCCGAGCAGTTGCGCGAGGCGCAGCAGGTTCTCCTCGGCGCCCGTGGTCAGCGTCTGGGCCTCGCCGCGGTAGTGGTCGCGCAGCAGCGCGTCGAGTTCGTCGTCGCGCATCAACGGCGTGATCTTGCCCGCGAGCTTGGTCATGTTGCGGTAGCTGCCCTGCAGCTTGAACGGCGGCGCGGTGCGGTAGCTCTCCTGCTGTGCGGCCGAGGCGATGTATGCAAGGTTGACCTTCAACAGCAGGTCGCGCGCACGGAACAGCCGCTGCAGCAGCGCCTTGATTTCTTCCAGCTCGACCGCGCTGTAGGCGTGCGACAGCGCGCTGCTCGGCACGTCGTGGCCCTGCGCCATCTTCACCAGCAGCTGCACGTCCTTCGGGTCGCGCGAGGCCAGCGGCATCAGCGTGGGGTTGGAGGTCAGGCTGTTCTCGATGTACGAGAGCGCGAATGCCGCCTCACGGCCCGAGAGCACGTCGCCCAGGTTGTAGATGTCGGCGCGGTTGGCCAGCATGTCGGGAATCTTGAACACGTCGCCCGACTCGGTGTACGGGTTGCCCGCCATCACGATCGCGAAGCGCTTGCCGCGCATGTCGTAGCTGCGCGGCTCGCCGTTCCACACGCCCTCGATGCGGCGCGTGCCGTCGGCCAGCGCGATGAACTTCTGCAAGAACTCGGGGCTGGTGTGCTGGATGTCGTCCAGGTACAGCATCACGTTGCTGCCCATCGCCAAGCCCAGGTTGAGCTTCTCCAGCTCCTGCCGTGCCGCGCTGTTGGGCGCATTGACCGGGTCGATGGCCGTGACGCCATGCCCGAGCGCCGGGCAGTTGATGCGCACGAAGATCAGGCCGAGGCGGTCGGCCACGTACTCCATCAGCGTCGTCTTGCCGTAGCCGGGCGGCGAAATCAGCAGCAGCAGGCCCATGCGGTCGGTGCGGCTGCCCTCGCCCGCCGAGCCGATCTGCTTGGCGAGGTTGTCGCCAATGATTGGCAGGTAGAGTTCGTCGATCAGCTGGTTGCGCACGAAGGTCGACAGCGGCTTGGCCTGGAACTGGCTGAGCTTGAGCCGCGCCTTCTCGCGTTCGAGCAGTTCGTGGCGCAGGCTGTGCAGCGCCTCGTAGCCCGGCACCGCGTGCAGGGTGTGAAACAGGAAGCGGCGCCAGAAGTCGTTGAGGTTCAGCGTGAGCCGGCCCTCGGCCACGCGCGGGTGCTCGCCGCGCAGGCCTTCGACGGTGCGGTCGAGCGCCGCGTTGACGCGGGTGCGCTGCAGCGGCATCGCCAGCACGCTGGCCGCGTCGTCGATCCAGTCGATCGATTGCGGTGCCTGGTGCGTCGCGTAGGCGCGCACCCAGTCGCGCGCCAAGCGCCAGCGTTCGGCCGGCGGTGCGGCGTCGAGGTCGTGCTGCCACGCGTCGCGTCGGCCGCCGCGCTCCAGTTCGCGCAGCAGCGCGGCCGCCAGGTCTTCGCCCGCACCCGACACGGCCCAGGTGTCGCCGCCATGTTCGCTGGCCAGTTCGCGCACGAGGTACGCAGCGGCCTGATCGCACAGCGTGGTCACGCGGCCGTCGTGCGCGTCGCGTGTTTCGTCGCTCGCGGTGTCGGCCAGCGGCAGCAGGTCGGGCACCACGTCGCGGGCGAAGTGGTTCAGCGCGCGTGCGATGTCGGCCTCGAGCTGCGCCAGCGCATCGCGCCGGCCAAACAGCGCCAGCATCTGCATCGAAGCGCGCGCGCGGCGCAGCATCGATTCGCGGTGCGCGATCAGGTGGCCGTGCTGCCAGTAGAGCAACGCCAGCGCGCGTTCGGTCGGGCCCCAGGCGAGCAGACCCGCCTGGTCCTGCATGCCGACGAGCGCACCCAGCAGGCGCATCGCGTCGTCGTCGTGGATGCCCTTCTGGTAGCCCTCTTGATACCGCGCCGCGGCAAAGCGGCGGACCATGTCGAGCAGCTGCGGGTGCAGCGGGTCTTCGGCCAGCAAGGTGAGCACCTCGGCCCAGCTGCGCTCGGTCTTGCCGTCGAGCAGTGCTTCCAACAACCGCCCGGCCAGGTACTCGGCACGCGACAGCTCCGGCGTTTCCGACACCAGCGACTGGTTCCAGTAGCGCTGCAGCGGCAGCAGCCGCGGTTCATCGACCGGGCTCTGGTAGTCGGTGCCCGTGACCTGGTAGGCCATGCCTTCGTCGCGGGCCACGAGCGTCAGGTCGACCGGCTGGCGGTGCACGGTGAAGGCATGGCGGCCCAGGCGCAGCGTGTCGCCGCCCTCGCTCACCAGCTCGCGTTTGTCGCGGATGGAGCGCAGCGCCTGGTCGCGCGCGGTCTTCAGGCGCGTGTCGAGCTCGTCGGCCTGCACCGCGGCGCCCAGCGTGCGCAGGTCGGCGATCAGCGTGTGCAACTTGCCGATCATCGGATCGGCCGCGAAGTAGCTGTGAACCTGTGTCAGGTCGCCGAACTGCGCGATGCGGCGCGGAATTCCGTCGAGGATGCGCCCTGCCGCATCGACCACGCCCTGCGCGCGGCGCTGGCGGGCTTCCACCAGGCTCTGGCGGCGTGCGGACAGCGCTTCGTACACGGTCTCGCGCTTCTCTGCGATGTCGGCCAGGAAGTCTTCCTGCTCGGCGAAGCGGCCTTCGATCTCTTCGAGTTGGGCCAGCAGGCGCGTGAGCGCGTCGTCGCACTTCTCGGGCGTGTCGGCGAACTCCAGCGCGTTCTCGACCGCCTGGCTGAAGAGCTTGAACTGCGCACCGAACTCGGCACGCGCCTCGGTCGCGCCCAGCGACTTGCGCCGCATGCGCGCATCGGCGCGCATGCGGTTGATGTCGGCGTAGATCAACGAGATGCGGTCCAGGATCGACGTGCGGATCACCGCATCGCCGCCCGGCAGGCTGCCGAGCTGCTCGGTCAGCAGGTCGAGGCCGGCCGCCTGCTCGTCGAGCGTGGCCAGCATCTGGCCGAGCGCCGGCGACGTGGCGAGGTTGGGCAGTTCGAGCGCGAGCTTGTCGAGTGCCTGGCGCTGGCCGTTGAAGGCGGTGTCGGCCGCCAGGAACTGCATGGCGCGCTCGCCGATGCGCTGCTGCTCGGCCTCGAGCGCGGCGTCCATGGCGGCGATGCGCGGCAGGTCGGCGTAGCGCAGCTCCTTGAGCATCTGCAGCGCGCCGCGCCGCTCGCGCAGGCGGCCCAGCGCCTTCACGAAATCGTCGGGGGCGCGCCAGAGTGTGCTGGCGATGTCGACCATCAGCGCGTGCTGCTCGTCTTCCGCACGGGCCAGCGCGCGCGCGGTTTCGCGGCGGATGGTGTCGACCTTTTCGAACTCGGCCAGCGTGCTGCGCGCCACCTCGGCGATGCTGCGCAGCTCGCCCATGAGGCCGGCGGCCTCGGGCGCGTCGAGCCAGAAGTAGGCGTCGCTCACGCGGGTGCACTGGCGGATCAGGTCGTCGTAGGCCGCGCGCGTGGGCGCCTGCTCGCGCACCGCGCGGGCGATGCCCATGAGGTCACTCACGCCGCGCACCAGCTCGGCATTGCCGATCTTGCCGAAGAAGCCGGTGGCGGGCGGCTGCGCGCTCACGTGCTCTTCGCTGGCGAAGGGCGTCTGCCACAGCTGCATCGGATGCACGCGCATGGGCTCGCCGTTGTCGCCGTTGAACACCAGGATGCGGCCGTCGGCAAAGCGCGCGTAGCCGTTGGCGATGATCGGCGTGGCGAGCTTCTTGTCGATCAGGTTGTAGTTGAAGAGCGCGTAGCGCCCCGGCTTGCGGTCGTAGAACACATAGGCCACGTCCTCGCCGTTGGGCGAGCGCAGCATGCGCTTGAAGCGCAGGCTTTCGACCACCTCGGCGGGCAGGTCGAAGCGCTTGTGCTCGCCCGACTGCAGGTAGTAGCCGCCGGGAAAGATGATGCCGTGGTCTTCGGGCAGCTGCACGCAGGAGCCGCCGATGGCGTCGATGCGCTCGACCTGCTGCGTGCGGATGTTGAACACCAGGTAACGCGTGGTCTGCTCGCGGTAGGGCTTCACGCGCAGCAGGATCAGCATGCCGAGCTTGGCCCAGGCAATCTCGGCGTCGGTGAGCGACTGGCTCTTGTCTTCCACCGGCTCGCTGTAGATGCCCAGGCCGGTCTCGGTGTTGTTCTCGATCTTGATCGTGAGGTCGCCGCCCAGCGTCTCGACGAACACGGTGTCGAGCACGTTCACGTGCGGGTGCTTGCCGCCCACGTGGTCTTCGCGCGTGGCCACGGTCCATTCGAAGTCGTGGCTTGCTGGCAAGGCAATGTCGCGCTCACCGCGGTTGTCGACGTAGTGGATGCTGCCGTCGCGCTCGATGGCCCAGCGGAACACGCGCACGTCGCTCAGCTGCTGGCCGATCTGGAACGAGGCGAGCAGCTTGTCCTGCGTGACGCGCAGCTGCAGCAACGTGGCCTGCTTGTAGTAGGCGTAGAGCTCGCGGAAGTCGGAGACGAAGCGCGTGTCTTCCAGGAAGGAGCCGGCCAGCGGCACGGGCTGCAGCTCGTCGTTCTCGGTGGCGGCTTCACCCGGCGACGCGAGCCGGTACAGGCCGAACACGTCGCCCACGGCCGTTTCCTTGCGCAGGCCGATGAAGACGTTGTAGCCGAACAGCAGCAGGTCGCCGATGCGCACGATGTCGCGCGCCACGGCATTGTTCTCGGTGCGCGCGCGGGTGCGCAAGATCAGCGCCTGGTCGGAGCGGCCGAACTCGGCGAGCCGCTGCTCGTTGAGCGCCTGCGTCTTCTTGAGCAGGCCTTCGCCCTGGGTTTCGAGCCGCTTCTTCAGCAGGTCGTAGCTGCCGCTGCCGGAGACCAGCGCTTCGGTGGCGTCGATGGGAGCCTGGGCGCCGGGCGGCGCGCCGGTGTCGTCAGTGGGTTGCATGGATCGGCGCGGTCAGTCCGCGCGCAGCAGTGCGAGCAATTCGTCGCGGTGAGGCTGGGTGTCGAGCCAGGCGCGGATGCGGTCCAGCTCGTCGATGCAGTCGTCGCCGTAGCGGCGGCGCAGCGCGGCAAGGCGCGCCTCGCGCACCTCTTCGGTCTGCAGGCGGCGCTGCCAGCCGTCGGACAGCAGCTCGTCGAGCCGGCCGGCCAGGCCGCGGCTCACGAGGGCGCGCCATTCGCCCTGGTCGAACCAGAGGTTCTGGCAGGCCACGCAGCGGTCGATGCGGAAGTCGGGCCCTGCACTCACGCGCAGGCGCTGCATCAGCCGCTCGCATTCGGGGCAATGGCGCACGGCGGCGAGGTCGAACACCTCGATCACCTCGTCGTCGACCTCATGCGGCACGCGCTTCGGGTCGGCGGCTTTCCAGCCGCGCCAGTCGTCCATGTCCATCACCATGCCGTGGCAGTCGCCGCACTGCACGCCGAGCAAGGCTTCGGCGAGCGCGACGGGCTGCATCGCGGCATGGGCGGCGCAACTGCACTTCAGGTTCGGGTTCATCGCGCGCTCCCGTCTCAGTTGCGGAAGGTGGAGATCAGGTTCTGAAGTGCCGACTTCTGGCTTTCGGTGCCGTCGTTGGCGATCTTGCTCATCAGCGAGGCAACGCTGAGGTTCTGGATTTCGCCCGACGAGTTGCCCAGCGCGCCGACGATGTCGCGCAGGTCTTTCACCACGTCGCGTTCGCCCGAGAGCTGCTCCTTGAAGGCGACCTGCACCGCCTGGCTCTTGGAGATGACGCCGTCGATGCCCTTGCCCACGGAGAGCGAGCGCACGAAGCTGTCGAAGTAGTCGCCCGAGCCGCCGACGATGTCGATCTTGGCGTTGGCGAGTGCGGTGCCCAGCACGTCGGCCTGTTCCTTGGCAATGGACGTTTGTGCGTCGATGCCCTTCATGGTCTCGATGTGCGACTTTTCCAGGCGCATGCGGAACTCTTCGTGGTCGCGGGTTTCGGGGCTCATGGACTTCATGGCCTCGAACTTCTCGTGCAGGCCCTTTGCCTCGGCGTTGAAGCGGGCTTCGATCACCTGCGCATCGGCCTGGCCCGACTTGAGCGTGGCCTCGGCATCGGCCGTGCGCACGTTGACGTCGGCGAGGCCGAGCTTTTCCTTGCCCGAAGCTTCGGCGTCGAACTTGGCGCGCATGCCGGCGGCTTCGGCCTGCGAGCGCGCTTCGATGACCTGCGCGTCGGCCTGACCGGCCTTGAGGATCGCGTCGGCATCGGCCTGGCGCACGTGCACGTCGGCCAGGCCCAGCTTTTCCTTGCCCGAGGCCTCGGCCTCGAACGTAGCCAGGCGTGCCTGCGCGGTGGCGATCTCGACCTTGGCGGCGGCGAGGCCCGGCGCGGCGGAGATGGCTTCCATGCCCTCGGCTTCGCGCTTCTTCGATTCAGCGTCGCGCTCGGCCACCTTCAGCTTGGCATCGGCCAGCGTGAGTTCTTCGGCCGCCTTGTGGCGCGCGCGCTTTTCTTGCGTTTCGGCCGCCTTCACGTCGATCACCATCTTCTCGTCGGCCTGGCCCTCGGCCATGATCACGACCGACTTCTTGGTGCGCTCGGCCTCGGCCACGACGCGCAGCTCCTTGATCGCTTCTTCCTGCTCGGCCACCGTGCGCTCGACCACGATGCGCTCGCGGATCACGTCGGCAATCGCCTTCTTCTGCACTTCGACGGCCTTGTCCTTCTCGATGCGCTGCAGGGTCACTTCCTTCTCGCGATCGACGATCTCGAGGTCGCGGGCACGCGTGACCTTTTCTTCCTCGACGGCCACCGCGCGCTTGCGGTTGTTCTCGGCCACTTCCTTTTCGCGCTGCACGTTTTCCTGCTGGACGGCCACGGTCTGCTCCGACAGCAGGCGCGCGGTTTCAGACTTGGTGCGTTCTTCGGACTGGATCTTGGAGGTCTCGGCTTCCTCGCGGGCGCGCACGCTGGCAATTTCGCGGTGCTGGCGCGAGGTGGCGTCGGCCTGCTGGCGCTCGAGTTCGAGCAGCGCTTCCTGCGTCTCGACGTTCTTCTTCTTGATCTGCATTTCCTCGTTGCGGCGCAGCTCGTTGGTGCGCACATGCTCGACCGCCGTCAGCTCGGTGATCTTCTTGATGCCCTGCGCATCGAGGATGTTGTTGGCGTCGAGCTCCGACAGCGGCGTCTGCTCGAGGTAGTCGATAGCGGCGTCTTCGAGCACGTAGCCCGAGAGATCGTTGCCGATCTGGCTGATGATCTGGTCGCGGAAGCCGTCGCGCGCCTGGTAGAGGTCGACGAAGTCCATCGACTTGCCCACCGTCTTGAGCGCTTCGGAGAACTTGGCCGAGAACAGCTCTTCGAGCGTCTCGTGGTTGGAGGCCCGCGCGCAACCGATGCCCTGCGCCACCTTCAGCACGTCGTCGGCGGTCTTGTTGACGCGCACGAAGAACTTCACCTTGATGTCCGCGCGGATGTTGTCGCGGCAGATCAGGCCTTCATTGCCGGAGCGGTCGATCTCGATGGTCTTGACCGAGATGTCCATCAGCTCGGCCTTGTGGATGATCGGGTAGACCATGCGGCCGGTGAAGGTCACCTCGGGCTCGGCGCGCAGCGTGTTCACGATGAGTGCGTGGCCCTGTTCGATCTTTCGATAGAACTTGGCGAACATCGCGAACAGGCCGAGGATGACCACGGCCAGTATGACCACGGCAAAGATGATGGGCTCCATTTTTTCTCCAGATTTGCTTTAAGAGCGAACGAACAGTAAGGGGGTGCGCGCGGTCAGACGATGTCTTCGTGCGCTGCGATGAGGTACCGCGCAGCCACCTCGTCGTATTCGAGGATGAGCGCGTGCGAGCCGCGCTTGAGGGCGTTGGGCGTGGGCGCCCAGACGCGGATGTTGAGGCTGGCGCCGCGGCGCGCCACTTCGGCGCGGCCGTCTTTCTCGTTCACCACGCCGGTGACGACGCGGCAGACCTGACCCACCAGCGCCGCATTGCTCACGGCCGTGTGGCTCACGAAGAGGCCCTTGAGCGGGCGAATCGCCACCGCCGTCACCGGAATGGCGAGCGCCGCGCTGACCACCAGCAGCACCGTGCCGGCCAGCAGCTTGAACACCATCGTCGGCACCAGCGGCAGCAGCCACTCGCCGCCCAGGCACGAGAGCGTCCAGGCCACGAGCACCAGCAGGCTCACGGCCACCGAGAACGGCACGCCGTTCAGGCCGAAGGCGACCACGTAGCTCGCGATCTGGCCCATGTCGCTGGTGTCGCCGTCGGCATGCGTCTGCAGGTCGACGTCGATCCCGCTGCTCTCGAAGTCGACCATGCCGACCACCGCGAGCACCCAATAGATCACCACGACGCCGAGCAGCACCGTGTAGATCGCGGTGGGGTACCCCGTCACCGCTCCCATGAAATCGCCCATTGATCCTCCCGCGTGCGGGTTGGTTGTTGTTCTCTTTTCTTCTTACCTGCCGCCCGGCTTTTTGGTGCCGGTGTTCTTCTTGTTCGCCTTGCCCGCAAAGGCAATCAGTTCGCGCGTGGCCTTCTCCTTGATGGCCAGGCGGTCGTCGGGTGCCAGACCATAACGCGCCGCCAGAAATTCATAGTCGGCCGCGTTCAACGACACCGTGAGGCGCGGCCGCTTCGGCTTCGAGGTGGTCGCCAGGCCCAGCACCTGCCGGATCTGGTCGGGCGTGGACACGTGCTGCTCGAAGGCCGCGGTGCGCACGGCCTCGAGCACGGCCTCTTCCACGTCGAAGGCCACCTGGACCGCGCGGATCGCCTCGTCCGAGCCTTGCCAGCGAACCGGCTTGACCCGCACCATGGTCACTCCGACGCCGGTTCGGACGGCTTGGGCAGTTCGGACGGCTTGGCCTGGCGGGCCCGGATGCGCTCCATCACCTTGCCGGTGCGGTCGACGTCGTTGCCGATGCCCGCCGCGGCCAGCTTCTTTTCGAGCGCGCTGTGGCCGAACTCGTCTTCGAGCTGCTGGCCCGCCGTCATGCGGTCGGACAGGTCTTCGTGGCGCGAGCGGATGCGCTCCAGCGACTCGCGTGCGCTGGCCAGGCGCGAGCCGCCGCTGCCGATGTTCTCGGAGATCGACTGCGTGGCGCGGTAGACGCTCTCGGTGGTCTTGGCGATGCCGATCTCGCGCTCGTGCTCGCGGATGCGCGCCTCGGCCGACTTGATCAGGTCCTTGAGTCGCGACACCTGCAGCGCATACGAGGCATGGGCCTTGGCCTGCTCCTCGAGCTCCTGCTCGAGCGTGCCGACCTTGGACGCCACGTCGAGCGCCAGGCCTTCCTGGGTCTTGTTGAGCGCCTCGAGCGCCAGGCCTTCGTAGCGCGTGACCTCGCCCTTCAGGCGTTCGATTTCGCGGGCCGACTGCATCTCCTTGGCCATCACGCCCGTGAGGTCACCCTTGGCCTTCTCGATGCTGTGCTTGGCGTCGATGATTTCCTGCTCGTAGATGCGCGTGGCGTTGCTGTCGATCACGCTCTCGCCGATTTCGCGGGCGCTGCCGCGCAGCAAGGTGACCAGCTTCTTGATGACTGTCATGGTGATCTCCGCTTAGTTCAGGAATTCGGACAAGGCGTCGAGCGCATCGAGCGCGTTGTCGCTGAGCACGGCCACTTCGCGTGCGATGTCTTCCACGCTCGCGTTGCGCCCGAGCGCCCCGGTGAGCACGTAGCGGCCACCGACGCGCCCGAAGGACGACAGCGGCACCGACGGGTTGAGGTCGAGCAGCGATTCGAGCAGCTCGGTGCGCCGCTCGGGCTTCACCTCTTCCTCGGTCCAGAGGTAGCAGATGCAGATGATCTGCATGTCGGAACTGGTGACGAAGATCGGCAGCTCATCGCGCCCTTCGATGCTCACCTGGACCACGGGCGTGCTGCCCGGAATGGGCTGCAGCTGCACGGGCAGCCCGCCCATCGCCGCGCCAGCCAGCGCATCGAGGCCCTTGAGTTGATCGAGCAGTGATTGCATACCTCTCCTTTGGGTTGTCTGCCGTTGGAAGCGCGCGATGCTTCGCTGGATTCACTATAGGTGCAGCGACATAACATGTCAAAAAATCTTTTAGCCCATGCGCATGACTTTCGGCACTGGCGTGCTCTCTAGAATCCGCCGATGCCCAGCACCATCAACCCCGCGCGTGTCGATTTCGTGACGCTGCGCCTCTTCTGCGCAGTGGCCCAGTCGGGCAGCATCACCAAGGGCGCGGAGGCGTGCCACCTCGCGCTCTCGGCGGCGAGCCGGCGCCTGTCCGACTTCGAAGCCGCCACGGGCTCGAAGCTGCTCGAACGCAGCGCCCAGGGCATCGCGCTCACGCCCGCCGGGCATGTGGCGATGCAGCATGCGATGCGGCTCTTCCAGGGCTTCGAGCAGTTCAGCAACGAGCTGGGCGACTACGCCAGCGGCGTGCGCGGCCATGTGCGGCTGTGGGCCAACATGTCGGCGCTGACGGAGTTCCTGCCGACCACGCTGGCAGCTTTTCTGGGACAGCATCCCGACATCCGCGTCGAGGTCGAGGAACAGCTGAGCGGCGACATCGTCCGCGCACTGGTCGACGGCCTCGCCGATGTCGGCGTGTTCGCCGAGAACACGCCCGCCTACGGCCTCGACGTCGCGCCCTTCCAGACCGACGAGCTCGTGGTGCTCTGCGCCAGGCCACACCCGCTGGCCCGGCTGCGCGCGAAGCAGGTCGACTTCAAGACCTGTCTGGCGCATGAGTTCGTGGGGCTGAACCGCAGCAGCTCACTGCTCGAGCTGACCTCGCGCGCCGCCGAGCAGGCCGGCATTCCGATGCGCCTGCGCGTGCAGGTGCGCAGCTTCGATGCGATGTGCCACATGATCGCGGCCAACCTCGGCATCGGCGTGGTGCCGCTGGCCGCCTGCAAGGCGCAGGTGGCCGCACTCGACCTGAAGGTGGTGCACCTGAAGGACGCGTGGGCCACGCGTCGCCTGCTGATGGCGACGAAGACGGGCGCGGCGCTGTCGCCGGCAGCGCAGCTGCTGGTGCGGCAGCTGCTCGCCTCATCGAACTGAAACCCGATCAGCCCTGCTTCGCCGCCTCGGCCTCGAGCAGCGCCCACTCCGCCTCCGTGAACAACCGCGAGCGCGTCAGAAAGCGCACGCCCAGCGGCCCTTCCAGAGAGAACATCCCGCCGCGCCCCGGCACCACGTCGATGATCAGCTGCGTGTGCTGCCAGTACTCGAACTGCGGCCCGCTGATGTAGAACGGCATGCCGCCGAGGTGGCCCAGCAGCCGGTCGTAGTCGCCCACGATGAACTCGCCCTGCGCGTAGCACATGGGTGCGCTGCCGTCGCAGCAGCCGCCCGACTGATGGAACATCAGCGGGCCGTGCCTGGCGGCGAGGTCGTCGATGAGCGCGAGCGCCGCATCGGTCGCGGTGACGCGCAGGACCTCGCCGGTCATCAGAAGAAGCCCAGCTTGTTCTCGCTGTA
Source organism: Variovorax sp. YR752 (assembly GCF_943372545.1). Lineage (NCBI taxonomy): Bacteria > Pseudomonadati > Pseudomonadota > Betaproteobacteria > Burkholderiales > Comamonadaceae > Variovorax > Variovorax sp. YR752. The sequence continues at coordinate 63,356 of NZ_CALRZC010000004.1, forward strand.
GCTCACGAGCAGGTTCTTGGTCTGCTGGTAGTGGTCGAGCATCATCTTGTGGTTCTCGCGTCCGATGCCCGACTGTTTGTAGCCACCGAAAGCCGCATGCGCCGGGTACTGGTGGTAGCAGTTGGTCCACACGCGGCCGGCCTGGATGCCGCGGCCCATGCGGAAGGCGCGGTTCATGTCGCGGCTCCACACGCCGGCGCCCAGGCCGTAGAGCGTGTCGTTGGCGATGGCGAGCGCCTCTTCCTCGTCCTTGAAGGTGGTGACCGACACGACCGGGCCGAAGATTTCTTCCTGGAAGATGCGCATCTTGTTGTGGCCGCGGAACACGGTCGGCTTCACGTAGTAGCCGTCGGCCAGGTCGCCGTCCAGCTGCTGGCGTTCGCCGCCGATCAGCACCTGCGCGCCCTCCTGCCGGCCGATGTCGAGGTACGACAGGATCTTTTCCAGCTGTTCGCTCGAGGCCTGCGCGCCGATCATCGTGGCCGCATCGAGCGGGCTGCCTTGCTTGATCGCGGCCACGCGCTTCAATGCGCGCTCCATGAAGCGGTCGTAGATCGATTCCTGAATGAGCGCGCGGCTCGGGCAGGTGCAGACCTCGCCCTGGTTCAGCGCAAACATCGTGAAGCCTTCGAGCGCCTTGTCGAAGAAGGCGTCGTCGCGCTCCATCACGTCGGCAAAGAAGACGTTGGGCGACTTGCCGCCCAGCTCCAGCGTCACCGGAATGAGGTTCTGGCTCGCGTACTGCGAGATCAGCCGGCCGGTGGTGGTTTCGCCGGTGAAGGCGATCTTGCCGATGCGGTTGCTCGACGCCAGCGGCTTGCCCGCTTCCACGCCGAAGCCGTTGACCACGTTGAGCACGCCCGGCGGCAGCAGGTCGCCGATGACCTCCATCAGCACCAGGATCGACACCGGCGTCTGCTCGGCCGGCTTGAGCACCACGCAGTTGCCGGCCGCCAGCGCGGGCGCGAGCTTCCACACGGCCATGAGGATCGGGAAGTTCCACGGAATGATCTGGCCGACCACGCCGATGGGTTCATGAAAGTGGTACGCGAAGGTCTCGTGGTCGATCTCGCTGATGCCGCCTTCCTGCGAGCGGATGCACGAGGCGAAGTAGCGGAAGTGGTCGATGGCCAGCGGCAGGTCGGCGGCCATGGTCTCGCGAATCGGCTTGCCGTTGTCCCACGTCTCGGCGGCGGCCAGCATGGCCAGGTTTTCCTGCATGCGGTCGGCGATGCGGTTCAGGATGTTGGCGCGCTCGGTGGTCGAGGTGCGGCCCCAAGCGGCCTTGGCCTTGTGGGCGGCGTCGAGCGCGCGGTCGATGTCGGCGGCGCTGGAGCGCGGCACTTCGCAGAAGACCTTGCCGGTGACGGGCGTGATGTTGCCGAAATACTGGTTCTCCACCGGCGCGACCCATTCGCCGCCGATGTAGTTGCCGTAGCGCGCCTTGAAAGGCACTGCGGTACCGAATTTGCCCGGTTCGAGCATGTCCATGGGTTGTCTCCGTTGGGTAAGGTGTGTGAGCAGGCGGCACCGCGACATGCGGCGGCCCGCACAGTCACCGCAAGCGGCATACCTGCGCGGATCGGGACAATCCCCAAGCCCCGCGCCAGAGAGGCGCGGGCCGCGCAGAGGGTTTCCATTCGCAATCTGCGACATGTTTGCGCGAATACGGCGACTACGATGTCGCACAAGGCGAATCGCCGGCAACCCCTGTCATCGGAGTTCCGCAAGATGAGTGAAGCGTCAGTGCCATCCGTCAGCGTCGCGCAGGCCCGCGAGCTGTTCTTCGCGCAGGGCCGCGACCCGGCGCCGTGGATCGCGCCGCACATCTCGCGCTCGTGGCAGCGCAGCCGGCCGGTCGATCCGCAATGCATCGACCCCACGCCGATGGCGCCGTCGCTGCTCAACGAGCGGCGCGAGCAGGCGATGCGCCTGCTTAGTTGCGCGCAGCCCGAACTCGACGGGCTCGCCGAGCATGCGGTGGGCAACGGCTGCATCGTCGCGCTGTCGGACGCAACCGGCCTCATCCTCGAAGAAATCGGCAGCCCCGACTTTCTGCCCAAGGCCCAGCGCGTGGCGCTGCAGCCCGGCGTGGAATGGTCGGAGAGCCACCGCGGGACCAACGCCATCGGCACGGCGCTGGCCGAGCGTGTGGCGCTGATGGTGCTGGGCGGCGAGCACTACCTGGCACAGAACGGTCGGCTGGGCTGTGCGGCGGCGCCCATCTTCAGCGGGCGCGGCGAACTGGCCGGCGCGCTCGACATCTCGGGCGAGACCGCGCGCGTGAACCACCACGCGCTGGGCCTCGTGCGCATGGCGGCGCAGCAGGTCGAGCACCGCATGCTGCTGGCCGAGGCCTCGGGCCATGTGCTGCGCTTCCATGCGCGGCCCGCGCTGATCGGCACCGCGCGCGAAGGGCTGATGGTGATCGAGGGCGGGCGCATCGTCGCGGCCAACCGCGTCGCGCTCGACCTGTTCGGCCGCTCATGGGAGGGCCTGCTCGACCTCGATGCCGAAGAATTCCTCGGCGCGCAATGGCCGCGCATGGAACACCGGCGCAGCCTGCTCACGCTGCCGGGCGGACGGCAGATCGCGACCGTCATGGAACGCACGGGCACGGCGAACAGCGGCGCGGGCCGCAGCGGCGCGCGGCAAGCGATGGCCGCCAACGCCGCTCCGGTCGACAACGACGACGTGGTGCGCCCGCTGCTGGCGCGCGCCGTGCGCGTGCTCAACGAAGGCGTGCCGGTGCTGGTGAACGGCGAGACCGGCAGCGGCAAGGAGGTGTTCTCGCGCCGCCTGCACGCCGCCAGCCGCCGCAGCGCGGGCCCGTTCGTGGCGGTCGATTGCGCCTCGCTGCCCGAGACGCTGATCGAGGCCGAGCTGTTCGGCTACGAAGAAGGCGCCTTCACCGGCGCGCGCCGCAAGGGCATGCCGGGCCGCATCCGCGAGGCGCACGGCGGCGTGCTGTTTCTCGACGAGATCGCCGAGATTCCGCTCGCGCTGCAGACGCGCCTGCTGCGCGTGCTCGAAGGCCGCGTGGTCACACCGCTGGGCGGCGGCCAAGGCGTGGCGGTCGATTTCGATCTGGTCTGTGCCACGCACGCCGGCCTGCCCGCGCTGGTCGAGGCCGGGCGCTTCCGCGCTGACCTGATGTACCGCGTGGCCGGCTTCACCGTCGCCCTGCCCGCGCTGCACGAACGTGCCGACCGACGCGCGCTGATCGCGCGGCTGTTCCTCGAATCGGGCGGCGCCGCCAAGCACCTGTGCCTGGAGAACGACGCGCTCGAACGCCTGGCCGCCTACCGCTGGCCCGGCAACGTGCGCGAATTGCGCAGCGTGCTGCGCGCGCTGGTCGCACTGGCCGATCCGGGCGATGCGGTGACGGCCGATGCGCTGCCCGCGCACCTGCACGACGCCGCGCCCGTTGCTGACTTCAGCGAAGCCGCAGCGTCGCAACCCAACGCCCCGCTGCAGACCATCACACGCCACGCCATCGACGAAGCATTGCGCGCCTGCGACCACGACGTGGCACGTGCGGCCCGCCGGCTCGGCGTTCACCGCGCCACCGTGTACCGCCACCTCGCGCGCCAGCGCCCACCCACGGGCAACACCAAAGACTGACTTGCCCGCACGCGCGGGACCGGCCAGACTTTGCGCATGGCCCTGTTCCCGCCTCCATGACCACCGGCAAACCCGCGCGCAAGCTCTCGGCCGTGCCGTCCACCTTGCGGATTCCGTTGGCCGCGCGGGCTTCGGGCGATGCGCTCTTTCCGCAGATGGCGGTGCGCGACGCCTACGCCGCCGGCATTCTCGAAAAGATCCGCGACGACGACCACGCCCTGCCCGACGACCGCACGACCATCTTCGGCATCCTCGCGCGCACGCGGCGCTTTCGCAGCCTGGCGCAAGACTTCCTCAAGGCGAACCCGGGCGCACGCGTCGTGAACATGGGCTGCGGCCTGAGCCATTACTTCCAGTGGCTGGACGACGGCAAGTCGCGCATGACCGACGCCGACCTGCCCGAGGTGCTGGAGCTGCGCCGCGAGCTGCTGCCCGACACCCATCCGCGCCACGACGTGCGCGAACTCGACCTGACGGCGCCCGACTGGTGGGACCAGCTCGGCCTGCCACGCAAGCGCCAGGCGCAGCCTGTCTTCCTCTTCACCGAAGGCGTGCTGATGTACCTCACACCCGAGCAGGTGAACGCCGTGTTCACCACCTTCGGCGAGCGCGCGCCCGCGGGCTCGGTGCTGGCCTTCGATGCGATGTGCTGGCTGGCCGTGGGCCGCGCGCGCCAGCACCCGTCGGTGCGCGCGACGGGTGCGGAGTTCCAGTGGGGCCTGCGCCGCTACGACGACCTCACGCGGCCGCATCCGCGCCTGCAGCTGGACGGCACCTACCGCGTGATGGAAGGCATCGGCTGGCCCTACACGCTGTTCGCGCCGATGGTGCTGTTCTTTCTCGGCGTGCCGATCTATGCGGTGTACGCGCTGAGCGCGAAAGATTAGGGCAAGGTCAGGCGAAAGGCACGCTGCGGTGCGGGCTGCGCGCGTCGCTCAGCAACAGGCGGTTCGTGCGCAGCAGGTGCTCTTCGCGCGCATCCGAGTACTGCCAGATCAGGCCGCCTGCGATGTACGCCGCGCTCACCTGCGACCAGTTGGCATAGGCCGCACGCACCGGCGACTCCAGGCCGCCCGCGAAGTCCGTGAACTCGGCGCGCTCGATGTAGCCCAGTTGCACCGCCCAGCGCGTCAGGTTGGCCAGTCGCACCGCATCCCAGGCCACGAGGCTCGTCAGCTGCGCCGGCGCCACGCCGAAGTGCTTGCGCAAGGCGTTGACCCAGCTCTGGCTGCCCGTCATCAGCTGGCTCAGCTCGGCGTTCGAATGTCCGGTCTGCGCGGAAAGCACACGCATGTCCAGATGCTCACGCGCCTTGATCTGGAAGAACGCGGGGAACCACGCGTCCATGACCAGGCGCAGCACGCCCGGCGTGGACTGCACCGCCGCGTCGATCGCGCCGATGGCCTTCCACGACGGCAGGTACTTCGCGCGCTGCCCTTCTTCGGTCAGCCAGCGTGCGGTCTGCTCGAAGCTCGCGCGGTCGGTCACGTTCCACACCTGCGCGACGCCTTCGCGCAGCGTGTCGTTGTCCCTGCCGGTGAGCACGGCATTCACGACGTCGCCGTTGAAGGCCGACAGCGGCGTGCTCAGCGTGACCAGCCATTGCTCCTGCGCGGAAAGCGCCGGTGCGGCGGCGTCGAACTTGAGCTTGTCGTTGTCGAGCATCGAGTGCGCGAGCGTGTCCTTGAACCCCATGGAATCTCCCCCCCGAGTTGATGAAGTTGTTGAAGCCGATCAGGCCCGTGATTGCAGTCGCACGACTTCCTGCTGCAGGAACGCGAGGAACGGCGCGCGCAGCGATTCCTTCATGTGCGCGGGCAGTGCCATCGGCGGCGTCGAGCCGGTCAGCAGCTGGTCGCCCTTCTCCCCGATCTGCAGCGAGCGCGCCTCCACGCGCTCCAGCGCGATGCGCAGCGGCGACTCCATCAGGTCCTTGCCGTACAGCGCCTGCGCCGTGAGCGCCACGCCGTAGGGGCCGCCGAACAGCGGAAAGTCGGCCAGCGCGAACTGCAGCGTCTCGCCCGCGGAGATCTGGAACTTGTCGCTCACCTTGCCCAGCTTCTTGGCCAGCTTCGGGTTGGCGGGGTCGAGCAAGGTGTCGGCCGCGTCGTAGTCGGCCACCAGCTCGGCCAGCGTCCACACGCGCTGCTGCGCCTGCCGCTGGCTGCCGTTTTCCGCGTGGTAAGCGACCACCGCCGCGACCGCTGGCGCCAGCAGTTCGCCGCAGCGCTTGAGCAGCACCGGCTCGGGTTCGTCGGCCACACCCGACCAGTCTTTCCACGCCTTGTAGCGCGCGAGCAGCGTCGAGACGAACGAAGGCGCGTCGTCCGCGCGCGCGGGCAAGGCATGGCCTTGGGCCGGCGGCGGTGCGGCCGACAGCACGGTGAAGTCGTCCTGCACGTACATGGCCTGATCGGTCAGCAGCAGGCCTTGCGAGGTGCGCTTGCCGCTGAGCCGGTTCATTGCGTGATAGCCGAGAAAGAACAGCGGAATCTCGTCGCCCAGCCAGGGCTTGGGCAGGTACATCTGCTCGACCGCTTGCGCGAACACCTGCGGTGCGTCTTCGTGGTCGGGGTGGTCGGCCTGGTCGGGCAGGAAGGCGAAGGCCGACAAGTCGGCATGCAGCGGTGCCTGCACCTGTTGCTGGACCCGTGCGCGCAACGCATCGCCGTGGCGCGAGCGTTCGGGCGGCAGCGCGCCCAGGTGATCGGTGAAGGACGAAAAAACGAATGACATGCTGAATCTCTCCCTGAAACCGTGGACATGTGAATAGGTATGCGGCCCGACATCTGCTTGCGTTGGCACTGCACGGCAGATCGGTCGTGACCGCGGAATGTCCTGGAAGGACACCGCCGCAATGCCGGCCCAAAGGAGGGGTTTCCGGCGGCTCACGGACTGAAAGATCACGCCTCCCTGTCGAAGGCGCGGCCATGCTAATTGGAAGCGTCGTTTGCCATTCTGACGAATTCTGAGAGCGGCTGCGATCACGAAATTCGTGCCGCTAGCATCACCTCATCTGCAACGTGGCCGCGCCACACACGGGAGTCAAACGAATGGGTACATGGTCCACCGCAGGCTTCGGCAACGACGAGGCACTCGATTGGCTGGCTGAACTGCAAGAGGCCGACGACGCGCTCGCATTCATCCAGGAGACGCTGGAGTCGGGTTCAACCGAAGGCACCGTCGCCGCAGCCGAAGTGCTCGCACTGCTCGCCGGACACGGCAGCGCCGATGCGCACCCCGATGCCGTCGACTGGTGCGCCGGCAAGGCCGCGCCGCCCACGGCGTTGCGCCATGCCGCCGCCGACGCCCTGCAGGCCATCCTCGACGATCCCGATGCCGATGGGCACGACACCTGGGCCGAGTTGGGCGAGGACGACGAGGACTACCTCGCATGGCTGGCGAACCTGAAAAGCCTGCAGGCACGGCTGCGCAACTGAGCACCGCCGAACGTCGCCGACGTTCCGGCAAAAAATTGCGCCGTGTTACGTAACGAGTGGCGACAGCTGCCCGTTTTGCACCGCGAGGCTGACAGGGTCTCTCGCACAAAAATCGTTTCGAATCAACGAGATACGGCGTTTTCGGGCAGCCGCTGAAAGCTGAAAGCAAAGGCGGCACGCATGTTGCCCTCTGTAGTCATTTATTTGACGAGGAGGCCGCATGACCACCACCGTATCGCCGATCGCTTCGATCCCCGCAGCCGCCGAAAGCGGTGCCCCCGTGGTGCTTGCGCAGGCCAGCGTCACGCCCCTGGGCCCCGTCGGCGCCGGCGCCCCCATGGCCGCGCCCGCCGGGCCTTCCAGCCTGGGCACGCTGTCCAATGCCACGCCCGGCACCGTCGTCATGCGCGACGGAGTGCGCCTGCCGGTGGACGGCAACCAGAACCTCATTGCGGGCGATCGCGTGATCGTGCCCGACGGCGGCCAGGCCAACGTGCTGTTCCCCGGCTCGGCCACCAACAAGGCGCCGCTGGCCGGCGTGTTCGCGAGCGGCACCGACGCCACCATCACCTCGACCAAGCTGTCCAGCGGCCTCGAGCAGGTGAACGTCGATGTGGCCGCAGGCAACCTCGATGTCACCTCGCCCGACAGCGACGCGGAAGCCGCGGCGCTCGCGGTCAGCAAGAAGACCGCGGCCGGCAGCGGCATCGGGCTGGGCGAATTCGCACTCGGCGCGCTGGGCGCCGTCGGCCTCGCCGCTGCGCTCGGCGGTGGTGGCGGCGGTGACGGCGGCGGCTTCCCTTTGTTCGTGTCGGGCGGCGGAGACAGCGACGCAGACGCCGACTCGGATGCCGATGCAGATGCCGACTCCGACTCGGATGCCGACGCGGACGCCGATGCCGATTCGGACGCCGACGCAGACTCGGACGCCGATTCGGATGCAGATGCCGACGCGGATGCCGACGCTGACGCAGACGCCGATGGCGACCACCTGCTCGATCCGGGCGACGGCCTCGCCGGGGGGCTGCTGGGCGCCCTCGACAACGCGCTCGGCCTGGGCGGCGGTGCGGCCAACGTGCGCGGCGCCTCCGGTTCGTCGGGCACGCTGGCCTCGCTGATGCCGGTGGCCGACGGCCTCACCGACCTGGTCGACGACCTGCTCTCGCCGGTCACCGGCGAAGAGTTCACGCCCAACGATCCGAACGAATTCGAGCCCGTGGACAACGTGGTCGAAGACATTGCCATTCACGTGGGCGGCGTGGTGGCCCCCGTGGTCGACGGCCTGCTCGGTGAAGGCCTGACCGACGCCCTCGTCGGCTCGCTGATCGGCCAGGTCGACTACCTGACCGACGCGCTGGGCAACGCGCTCGAGAACGTGCTGGGCAGCGAAGGCCTGCTGGCCGGCGTCACCGTTCCGCTGGGCCTGGACGGTCTGGTGGACGACCTGCTCGGCACCGACGGCGTCGTCGGCCAGGTGCTCGAAGGGCTCCTGGGTGATGGCAGCCTGCTGGGCAGCGTGCTCGGCGAAGACGGATTGATCGGGCAGCTTCTGGGGGATGACGGGCTGCTGGGTGGCGTGCTGGGTGATGGCGGATTGCTGGGTGGCGTCCTTGGCGGCGAAGGCGGCTTGCTTGGCGGCGTCCTCGGAGGCGACGGTGGTCTGCTTGGTGGCGTGCTGGGCGACGACGGCCTGCTGGGTGGCGTTCTCGGTGGCGAAGGCGGTCTGCTTGGCGGTGTGCTGGGCGACGACGGCTTGCTGGGTGGTGTCCTCGGTGGGGAAGGCGGCTTGCTGGGCGGTGTGCTGGGCGACGACGGCCTGCTGGGTGGCGTCCTCGGTGGTGACGGCGGTCTGCTCGGCGGCGTGCTGGGCGATGGCGGCTTGGTCAACGGCCTCCTCGGCGACGAAGGCATCCTGGGCGGCGTGCTCGGCGGCGACGGCGCACTGTCCGGCCTGCTCGGCAGCGAAGGCCTCACCGGCGGACTGCTCGGCTGCGACGGGCTCGTGGACAACCTGCTCGGCCCCGACGGCGCGGTCGGCGCCCTGCTGAGCGCAACGCCGGTGGCCGGCCTGCTTGGCGGCGAAGACGGCCTGCTCGGTGGCTTGCTGGGCAATGACGGGCTACTGGGTGGCGTCCTCGCTGGCGATGGGCTGCTGGGCGGTGTGCTGGGTGACGACGGCATCCTCGGTGCCGAAGGCCCGGTCGGCGGTCTGTTGAATGGCGTCCTGGGCGGCGACGGTGGTGGCCTGCTGGGTGGCGTGCTCGGCGGTGACGGTGGTTTGCTGGGCGGCTTGCTGGGTGACGACGGATTGCTGGGCGGTGTCCTTGGCGGTGACGGCGGTCTGCTCGGCGGCTTGCTGGGCGATGAAGGCCTGCTGGGCAGTCTGCTCGGCGGTGGCGACGGTGGTTTGCTCGGCGGCGTGCTCGGTGACGATGGCCTCCTGGGCGGCGTTCTCGGCGGTGACGGCGGCCTGCTCGGCGGCGTTCTCGGTGATGACGGCCTGCTGGGTGGCGTCATCGGCGGCGAAGGCGGCTTGCTCGGCGGCGTCCTCGGTGATGACGGCCTGCTGGGTGGCGTCATCGGCGGTGAAGGCGGCTTGCTCGGCGGCGTACTGGGCGACGACGGCCTCCTGGGCGGCGTCCTCGGCGGTGACGGTGGTCTGCTCGGCGGCGTACTGGGTGACGACGGTCTGCTGGGCGGCGTCCTCGGCGGCGATGAAGGCGGCCTCCTCGGTGGCGTGCTCGGTGATGACGGCCTGCTGGGCGGTGTCCTCGGTGGCGGCGAAGGCGGCCTGCTCGGTGGCATCGTCGGCGAAGACGGTCTCGTCGGCAGCCTGCTTGGCGGGCTGCTGGGAGGCTCGGGCCCGGCCGCGGACATCCTGGCGCCGGTGTCGTCGGTGCTCGGCCATGCGGCCGACGCCGCCGAGCCCGTCGCGGCCGAAGCCACGCAGGCCGCATCGGGCGCCACGGCGCCCGCGACCGACATCCTGGCGGGCGCAGGCTCGGCGGTCGCTCCGGTTGTCGCCGAGGTGGTTAACACCGTCGAGCATGCGGTGTGCGAGGTCGTGGCCCCGATCACCAGCCTGCTCGACCACAACGGCACCGGCGCCACGCTGGCGCCCGTGACGAACATCCTGCACGGCCTGCTGGGCTGATCCAGGACGGGGGGCTGGCGACGGCGCCTTCCCCTTTGTTCCTTTTCCCGCGCACGAAGGCGCAGCGCACCGATCCCGGCGCGCTGCGCCTTCGCACGCCTGCCGTGCACAATCGGCGCTCTCCGAGTCCCTGAGCCCCTCTGCCCCACGCCGCGCATGCGAATCCACGAACTGAAACGACGACTCCGCGAGGCCGGGGCCGGCCCGAGCCACGAGCAGCGCATCCTGCGGCTGTGGTCGCATGCGCTGCCGCGCAACAGCGGCCGGCGCCTGCCGGCCACCTTCTTCCCGTCGTCGCTGCTGGAGGCCCTGCCGGCCATCGAGGCCGAACTCGCGGGCCTGGCGCGCATCCATGCGATTCATCCCGGCGCCGACGGCTCCGAGCGACTGCTCGTCGCACTGGCCGATGGCCAAACGGTGGAAAGCGTGCTGCTGCCGCGCGACGGGCTGTGCGTCTCGTCGCAGGTCGGCTGCGCCGTCGGGTGCCAGTTCTGCATGACGGGCCGCGACGGCCTGCTGCGGCAGGTCGAAAGCGCCGAGATCATTGCCCAGGTTGCTCTCGCGCGCCTGCGCCGGCCCGTGCGCAAGGTGGTGTTCATGGGCATGGGCGAACCGGCCCACAACCTGGACAACGTGATCGAGGCGATCGAACTGCTCGGCACGGTCGGCAACATCGGCCACAAGAACCTGGTGTTCTCCACCGTCGGCGATGTGCGCGTGTTCGAGCGGCTGCTGCAGGCGCGCGTGCGGCCCGCGCTGGCGCTCTCGCTGCACACGACCGATGCGGCGCTGCGCCGCAAGCTCCTTCCGCGCGCGCCGAACCTGACGCCCGAAGCCCTCATCGACGCGGGCGAGCACTACGCCCGCGCCACCGGCTACCCCATCCAATACCAGTGGACGCTGCTCGAAGGCGTGAACGACGGGCCCGAAGAAATCGAAGGCATCGTGCGGCTGCTCTCCGGCAAGTACGGCGTGTTGAACATGATCCCGTTCAACACGGTGGAGGGCGTGGACTTCGGCCGCCCGTCGCGCGAACGCTGCGAGCAGATGGCACGAACGCTGCACGAACGCGGCATCCTCACGAAGCTGCGCTACTCGGCCGGGCAGGACGTCGACGGCGGCTGCGGCCAGTTGCGGGCGCGCGCGGCCGAAGTGCGGGTGACGGTACCGATCCGCCGCGCCGACGAGCGGCTCAGCTGAGCGAGGCCACCCAGTCCCAGACCGCCGCGGGCGCCTCGACCATCACGTTGTGGCCGTGCGGGCCCAGGTCGCGGGCTTCGGGGTCGAGGGAACGGGTCTGCTCGAGGGTGACCAGCGCATCGTGGCGGCCTTGGCCGAGGTGGATCGGGCAGCGCGCCAATCCCACCAGTTCAGACAGCGGCGGCTTGCCCACGGCATTGGCACGCGGGTCCATCGCGAGGCGCCAGCCCTCGGCATCTTGCGCGACGCCGCGCGCAACAACAACCGCCGTCGCATCGACGATCCCCGCCAAGCCGGAAACCTTGAGGTAGCGGTCCCGCGCCTCGGCTTCCGTCGCGAACTTCTTGGCGGGCTGCATCGCCAGTGTGTCCATGCGGCGGACCTCTTCATCGCTCCATCCAACCTTGATGCCCGCAGCGAACACCGAATGCGGCACAACGCCGAACCATCCCGTCGCGAGCGCAAGCCCGATCACACCGCCCAGCGAATGCCCGAGCACCACGAGTCGGCCTTCGGGCTGCAGATGCGGCAGCACCGCGCGCGCCACGGTGGCGGCGTGCTGGCCGATGGCATACGAAGCCTGCCGGTCCGATGCGCCGTGCCCGGGCAGGTCGAGTGCCAGCCAACGGCCACGCCATCGCGCACCGGCCTGTGCGCACAGCGGCGACCACACCGCGCCTGTCGCGCCCATGCCGTGCAGCAGCACCAGCAGGTCCGGGCCTTCGCCGCCTTGTTCCGTGTACATGTCCATGGTCTCCAGGCACTTTCGATGGCGCGAGAATACCCGGCGACGCCGCGAAAAGGGCTTGGTCGGTACCCGCTGCCGCAAGACAACGCGGGGCCTTGTCCGGCCCCGTTTGCGCGGAATGGCTGACGCGCCGTACCCTGTGGTTCGGGGCATGCTTGACGTTTTTCCCCGTCGCCCCTCTGGCTCTTTCCTTTCCCTTCCCCTTCAAAGGCTTTCGCCGCCCCTCAAGAACCCATGCTTGATCGCCGATCCTTCCTCGCCGCCGGCAGTGCCGCCGCCGCACTCGCCGCCCTGGGACTGCCCGAAGAGGCGCTGGCCGCCAACGGCCTGCAACTGAGCCAGCCGGCGCCCTTCTCTTTTGATTCGCTCGTCGCGCAGGCCAAGCGCCTCGCCGCCCGCCCCTACAACGCCGCCGCGCCGTTGGCGCCGCAGGTGCTGGAGCGCATCGACTACGACGCGCACGGCAAGATCCGCTTCGACCCCGCCAACGCCCTCTTCCGCGACGGGCCCGGCGCCTTTCCGGTCACGTTCTTTCACCTCGGCCGCTTCTTCCAGACACCCGTGCGCATGCACGTGCTGGAGTCCGCCGGCGGCGACAGCTTTGCGCGCGAAGTGCTCTACAGCCCGTCGTACTTCTCGATGCCTCCCGACAGCCCCGCACGCGCGCTGCCCGAAGGCGCCGGCTTCGCGGGCTTTCGCCTGCAGGAAAGCCGCCTGGGCGACCAAGGCAAGCTCGACTGGCAGAAAAACGACTGGGTCGCCTTTCTCGGCGCCTCGTACTTCCGCGCCATCGGCGAGCTTTATCAGTACGGCCTGTCGGCGCGCGGCATCGCGCTCGACGTGGCGGTGCCCGACAAGCCCGAGGAGTTTCCGAACTTCACGCGCTTCTATTTCGAAACGCCCGCCGCGGGCAACACCACGTCGATGACCGTCTACGCGCTGCTCGAAGGGCCGAGCGTCACGGGCGTGTTCAAGTTCATCATGCAGCGCGGCAAGGCCGTGATCATGGACATCGACGCGCGCGTGTTCCTGCGCCGCGACGTCTCGCGCCTGGGCCTGGTGCCGCTCACGTCGATGTACTGGTACTCGGAAACCATCAAGCCCACCGCGATCGACTGGCGCCCCGAGGTGCACGACTCCGACGGCCTCGCGATCTGGAACGGCGCGGGCGAGCGCATCTGGCGACCACTCAACAACCCCACGCAGACACGCGCCTCCGCGTTCGCCGACACCCGACCGCGCGGCTTCGGCCTGCTGCAGCGCGACCGCAACTTCGACCACTACCAGGACGGCGTCAACTACGAGAAGCGCCCGAGCCTGTGGATCGAACCGCTGGGCGACTGGGGCGAAGGCTCGGTGCAGCTCATCGAGATCCCGACCGACGACGAGATCCACGACAACACCGTCGCCTTCTGGGTGCCCAAGGCCGATGCCAAGGCCGGGTCGAGCTACAGCCTGCAATACCGGCTGCACTGGACCGACCAGGAGCCCTTTCCGTCACCGCTCGCGCGCTGCGTGGCCACCCGCATCGGCCGCGGCGGCCAGCCCGGCCAACCGCGTCCGCAGGGCGTGCGCAAGTTCATGGTGGAGTTCGTCGGGCAACCACTCACCACGGTGCCCTTCGGCGTCAAGCCCGAACTCGTGCTCACCGCGCCGCGCGGCAAGTTCTCTTACGTCTTCGCCGAAGCCGTGCCCAACGGCGTGCCGGGCCACTGGCGCGCACAGTTCGACTTCACGCCCGAAGGCACGGAGCCGGTCGACATGCGGCTGTACCTGAAGAACGGGGATCAGACGTTGACGGAGACCTGGCTGTACCAGTACCAGCCGGGGTGAGCGGGAGCGGCTGCCTCTCGCAGCCTCAGTTGATTCGCGCGTTGGTCAGTTGCATGTCTTCGAACTGACTGCCCGTGAAGTCGACCTGCTCGCCCTGCAGGCCGGTCGCACTCACCTGCGTGCCTCTGCAGTCGAGCAACTTCAAACGCGACCACTGGCTCGCATCGAAATTCAGCGCGGTCCAGTTGCACCGGGTGAAGGTGCAATCGCTGAGCGTGCTGGCCTTCAACTGCGACGCGCTGAAAGTGCAGTCGACGAAGTTGCATCCGCTGATCGCGATCCGCTGCATGTCGCACTGGCTGAAGCTGCAACTGCTGAACTGGCATGCGGTCCAGACGGCGTCTTGAAAAGCGATTGACGTGAAGCTGCTGCCACTGAAGGCGCTCGACGAAAAGGTGATCAGGTTGAGGTCGAGGCCAGCGTAGGCATTGCCGTCGCTCTGGCCGGAAAGACCCGCTGGCACACCGCCTGCGCCCTTTCGCCATTTGTCGTGGTCCTCGATGAGTTGTTTAGCGCTCATGGTGCGCCTCGACAAATCCGACTGCACATGAGGGCAACGGACACCCCAGAAACACCAGAGTGGAGGTGCGATTGATTTGAAGCGTGCGCCTTGACGCAGCACTGAATGCGGACATGTATTCCTCCCAGAAGCCGCTCCCGTGGATCAGGAGTCAGGCCGCGGATTGTGGGAGGCCCATGCCCGCAAAAACGGAAGGAAAGAATCGGGCAACGATTGCGAGGCGGGCGGCGTGATGGACTGCACGCACCGCCCATTGCCCCGACCGGCCGCGACCCCTATTTCTTCGTGACCGACACCAGCTCGACTTCGAAATTCAACGTCGCATTCGGCGGAATCACACCGCCCGCACCGCGCGCGCCATACGCGATCGACGGCGGGCAGGTCAGCTTGGCCTTGCCGCCCGGCTTCATCTTCTGCACGCCTTCGGTCCAGCACGGGATCACGCCGTTGAGCGGGAACTCGGTGGGTTCACCACGCTTGTACGAGCTGTCGAACTCCTTGCCGGTGTCGGGGAAGGTGCCGCGGTAGTGGACCTTGACCACGTCGGTGGCGGCGGGCGATGCGCCGGCGCCTTCCTTGAGCGACTGGTAGATCAGGCCGCTGGGCGTGGTGACCGCGGCGGATTGCGCAAAGGCTGCGGGGATGGCAAAGACGGACACGAGTGCGGCACAGACAAATGACTTCACGAAACACCTCGGTGGTTGAAAAGCTGCCGATTATGGACAGCCCCGGTGAAGCCGCCTGTACGCCGATGTATCCGATGGAACGGCCCTTGCTTTGGGACAGACGCACTGTCACCATCCACAAAGAGAGGAAGCCCCCCATGCGCTCCAACAACGCCTCGCCGGCCCCCCTCGCCGGCACCGGCCATCTCAAGAAAGTCCTCGGTCCCATCCAGTTGTGGGGCATCGCCGTCGGCCTCGTCATCTCGGGTGAGTACTTTGGTTGGAGCTACGGCTGGAACACGGCCGGCACGCTCGGCTTCCTGGTCGCCACGGTGCTGGTGGCGACGATGTACACGACCTTCATCTTCAGCTTCACCGAGCTCTCGACCGCCATCCCGCACGCGGGCGGCCCCTTCGCCTATGCGCGGCGCGCCTTCGGGCCGCGGGGCGGTTTCGTGGCGGGTTTCGCAACGCTGATCGAATTCGTCTTCGCGCCGCCGGCCATCGCGCTGGCGATCGGCGCCTACCTCAACGTGCAGTTCCCGGGCATCAACCCGAAGTGGTTCGCGGTCGGGGCGTACGTGATCTTCATCGGGCTCAACTGGATCGGCATCGGCATCGCGGCGGCGTTCGAGCTGTTCGTTACCGTGCTCGCAATCTTCGAGCTGCTGGTGTTCATGGGTGTGGTCGCACCGGGCTGGTCGATGGCGAACTTCGTGGCCAACGGCTGGGCCGGCGGCAATGTGCTGAACGGCGCGGCGGTGTCGGGCATCTTCGCGTCGATCCCATTCGCGATCTGGTTCTTCCTGGCGATCGAAGGTGCGGCCATGGCGGCCGAAGAAGCGCGCGATCCGCACCGCACCATTCCACTGGCCTACACCACCGGCATCGTCACGCTGGTTTTGCTGGCTTTCGGCGTGATGATCTTCGCGGGCGGCGTGGGTGACTGGCGCCAACTCGCGAACATCAACGACCCGCTGCCGCAGGCCATGAAAGCGGTGGTGGGCGGCGACAGCGGCTGGCTGCACATGCTGGTGTGGATCGGGCTGTTCGGGCTCATCGCGTCGTTCCACGGCATCCTGATGGGCTACTCGCGCCAGATCTTCGCGCTCGCGCGCGCCGGCTATCTGCCGCGCTATTTCGCCGGCCTGAGCCCGCGCTTCGACACGCCGCACCGCGCACTGCTGGCCGGCGGCGTGGTGGGCATCGTCGCCATCTTCAGCGACACGTGGGTGCAGTTCGGCGGCCAGACGCTCACCGCCAACATCGTCACGATGGCCGTGCTCGGCGCGATCGTGATGTACCTGATTTCGATGGCCGCGCTGTTCAAGCTGCGCCGCAGCGAACCGAATCTCTTGCGCACCTACCGCGCGCCCTTCTACCCCGTGTTCCCGGCCGTCGCACTCGGCCTCGGCCTGGTGTGCCTGGGCGCGATGGTGTGGTTCAACACCATGTTGACGGTGCTCTTCCTCCTGCTGATGGCGGCCGCCTACGGCTACTTCCTGCTCACCTCGGCGCAGCGCGACGCCGCCGCGCCGGACGAGATGCTGTCGTCCACGCCCTGAAAAATTCCAACGACACGATGCGCTACCGCACCACCATTGCCGGCCAGGGCTTCACCTTCGACGATCTGCGACAGGTGCTCGCCTGCGCCAGCCCCGCGCGCTCGGGCGACTACCTCGCGGGCCTCGGCGCGGCCACCGCGCAGCAGCGCATGGCCGCGCGCCACGTGCTGGCCGACACGCCGCTCAAGCAGTTCCTCACCGAAGCGCTGATTCCCTACGAGCAGGACAACATCACGCGGCTCATCATCGACACGCACGACGCACAGGCCTTCGCGCCGGTCGCTCACCTCACGGTCGGCGACTTCCGCAACTGGCTGCTGTCAGAACAAGCCACCACAGAGGTACTCGCCGCGCTCGCGCCGGGCCTCACACCCGAGATGGTCGCGGCCGTGTCCAAGCTCATGCGCAACCAGGACCTGGTCGCGGTCGCGAAGAAGTGCCATGTGGTCACGCGCTTTCGCGACACCATCGGCCTGCCCGGCCACCTGGCCGTGCGCCTGCAACCCAACCACCCCACCGACGACCTGCGCGGCGTGGCTGCCTCCACGCTCGACGGCCTGCTCTACGGCGCGGGCGACGCGGTGATCGGCATCAACCCCGTGTCCGACAGCCTGCCGGTGCTCGGGCGCCTGCTGCACATGCTCGACGAGGTGATCCAGCGCTTCGAGATTCCCACGCAGAGCTGCGTGCTCACGCACGTGACCAACACGCTGAAGCTCGCCGAGGCCGGCGCGCCGGTGGACCTCGTGTTCCAGTCGATCGCCGGCACCGAGCAGGCCAACCTGTCGTTCGGCGTGACACCCGCGCTGCTCGACGAAGCCCATGCCGCAGCCCAATCGCTCGCGCGCGGCACCGTCGGCAACAACCTCATGTACTTCGAGACCGGCCAGGGCAGCGCGCTCTCGGCCAACGCCAACTTCGGCGTCGACCAGCAGACCTGCGAGGTGCGCGCCTATGCGCTCGCGCGGCGCTACCAGCCGCTGCTCATCAACACCGTGGTCGGCTTCATCGGCCCCGAGTACCTGTACGACGGCAAGCAGATCATTCGGGCCGGGCTCGAGGACCACTTCAGCGGCAAGCTGATGGGCCTGCCGATCGGTTGCGACATCTGCTACACCAACCACGCCGAAGCCGACCAGGACGACATGGACACGCTGCTCGTGCTGCTGGGCACCGCGGGCATCAACTTCATCATGGGCATCCCGGGCGCCGACGACGTGATGCTCAACTACCAGAGCACCTCGTTCCACGACGCGCTGTTCCTGCGCGAGACGCTCGGCCTCAAACGCGCGCCCGAGTTCGAAGCCTGGCTGCAGCGCATGCAGATCACCGACACCACCGGGCGGCTCGCACCGCCCTCGGCCAACCGGCTGCTGAGCGACATGGGCGGGCTGTCCGCGCTCGCACCATGAGCGATTCGCCGGTCACCCCCAACCCCTGGGCGCAATGGCGCGCCGCCACGCCCGCGCGGCTTGCACTCGGCCGCGCCGGTGCCGGCATGCCCACCGACGAAACGCTGCGCTTCGGCTGGGCCCACGCGATGGCCCGCGATGCGATCCATGCGGCACTCGATGTCGACGCGCTCGATGCCGCACTGCGCGCCGACCAATGGCAGGTGAGCCGCGTACACAGCCGCGCACCCGACCGCACCACCTACCTGCGCCGCCCCGACCTCGGCCGCCAGCTCGACGCCGAAGACGCCGCGCGCCTGCGCAACGACCGGCCCGCGGGCGGCTGCGACGTCTGCCTCGTGATCGGCGACGGACTTTCCTCACTCGCCGTCGCGCGCCACGCCGTGCCGCTGCTCGCGGCGCTGCGCCCGCAGTTGCCGCCCGGCACGCGCCTGTCGCCCGTGTTCATCGCCACGCAGGCGCGCGTGGCGCTGGCCGACGAACTGGGCGAAGCGGTCGGCGCAGGGCTGTCCGTCATGCTGATCGGCGAACGCCCGGGCCTCAGCTCCCCCGACAGCCTCGGCATCTACCTGACCCACGCGCCACGGCGGGGCCGGCACGACGCCGAACGCAACTGCATCTCGAACGTGCGGCCCGAGGGGCTGTCGTACGCGCACGCGGCCCTCAAGCTGGCGTGGCTGGTGCGCGAGTCGCTGCGCCGGGGGTTGAGCGGTGTGGGGCTCAAGGACGAGAGCGATCTGGCGGTGCTGGCTGCAGGCACGGACGCCGTTGCCTATGATCCCGGGACCGATCCCCAGGAGACAAAGACATGACCGCCCCCCGCTACCCCCTCGCCGAACTGAAAGACCTGCCTGACGACCTCCGCACCGCGATCCTCGCCGTGCAGGAAAAGGCCGGCTTCGTGCCCAACGTGTTCCTCGGCCTGGCACGTCGCCCTGCCGAATGGCGCGCCTTCTTCGCGTACCACGACGCGCTGATGCTGAAGGAAGAAGGCTCGCTCACCAAGGGCGACCGCGAGATGATCGTCACCGCCACCAGCGCGGTCAACCAATGCCTGTACTGCGTGGTGGCGCATGGCGCGCTGCTGCGCATCTACGAGAAGAAACCGCTGGTGGCCGACCAGGTGGCGGTGAACTACCGCAAGGCCGACATCACGCAGCGCCAGCGCGCGATGCTCGACTTTGCGATGAAGGTCTGCGAACGCTCGCACGAGATCGACGACCGCGACTTCGGGCCGTTGCACGCGCATGGTTTCGACGACGAGGACATCTGGGACATCGCAGCCATCACGGCCTTCTTCGGCCTGAGCAACCGGCTGGCCAGCTTCAGCGGCATGCAGCCGAACCCTGAGTTCTTCCTGATGGGCCGGTTGCCGCGCGAGAAGAAGTAAGAAGCTGAAGCTGCGGCGACGGGCTCAGAAGGTGTGAATGAATCCGGCGTGGCCGAGCAGCCCGCCCAGGCGCGCCCCATCAAGGCGCAAAGCGCAGCCATAGCTCGGGCTATGGCGAGCATTTGCAACGCAGAGGGGGCGTGTCTGGGCGGGATGAGCGGGCATGGCGGGTTCGTTCACACCTTCTCAGGCCTTGCCGCGGCACGAGGCCAGCGCGTCGAGCGCGGGCCTGTAGGTGGGCGTGGTCACGTCCATGAGGCCCAACACCGTGTGATAGAGGTTGTCGTGCGTGAGCGGTGCGTCCAGGCCCGCTTCCATGCACGCGCGCGAGAGCTTGCGGCGCTCGCTCATGCCGTCGCCGAACCATGTGACCAGGGGCACGTGCTTCTGCGCATCGGGCGCGAAGCTGTACGGCACGCCGTGCAGGAACAGGCCGTACTCGCCCAATGACTCGCCGTGGTCGCTCATGTAGAGCAGCGCCGGGTCGTACTCTTTTGACTGGGTCTGGAGCCAGTCGATGGTCTGGCTGAGGAAATGGTCGGTCTGGGCGATCGAGTTGTCGTAGACGTTCATCAACTCGGCATGCGCGCATTCGGCCAGTGCGTTGGTCTTGCACTCCGGCGCAAAGCGCTTCAGTTCGGGCGCCGAGCGCTTGTAGTAGGCCGGGCCGTGGCTGCCCATCTGGTGCATCACGAGCACGACGCCCTTGGCGCGGCGCTCGGCGGGCAGCGCGGCGATGCGTTCGTCGAGGCCCTTGAGCATCACGTCGTCGAGGCACTCCTCGCCGTCGCACAGCGCCTTCTTGGTGGCGGCGTCGAGCCCGTCGAAGGCCGAGGCATTCGGAACGCGCGCGCACACACCCTTGCAACCGGCCTGGTTGTCGAGCCAGAACACCGCCAGGCCCGAGGCCTGCAGCACGTCCATGAGGTTCTCGTACTCGTCCTTGCGCGATTCGTAGCCGCTCTTGCCCAGCGGCGAGAACATGCAGGGCACCGAGGCCAGCGTGTTGGTGCCGCAGGAGCGCACCTCGCGGTAGCTCAGCACGTTGCGCTTGACGAGCTCGGGCGTGGTGTCGCGGGCGTAGCCGTTCAGGCCGAAGTGATCGGCGCGTGCGGTCTCGCCCACCACCACCACGAACAGCGGCGGCCGCTTCTGCGCCGCGTAGCTTGCGCCGAGCGCGGTGCCGGCGGTGACGGGAATCAGCTTGCTGCTGCGCTTGAACATCGGCTTGAGCACCACGGCGCTCGCCGAGTACAGGCTGGCGATCGGGTTCATCATGTAGCGCAGGTGCACGTTGTTGCGCATCAGCGGCGCGAGCTGCCGGTTCATCGCCACGCCCGTGCCCACGGCCACGACGGCGGCCAGCACCAGCAGCAGCGCGTTGCGCCAAGCGTGCGACAGCAGACCCATCGGCACGATGCGCACGCGCCAGATCGCCCAGGCTGCCGGCAGCACCACCACGAGCACGTTGAAGGCCATGCGCCCGCTCAGGAGGTCGCGCGCTTCGTTGGGGTCGGTCTGGAACGCGTTCGCGATCATGCTCGGGTCCATCACCACGCGGTACTGAAGCATGTAGTGCTGCGCCACCGCGGCGATCACGACAACGGCCAGCCACAGCGGCTTCATCCAGCGCGACCAGGCCGTGAGCGACAGCATCGCGACGGTGCCGCAGAAGGTGAGCAGTCCCAGCGCGACGATGGTCGGCATGTAGGTGCTGGGCGCGCCGCCCAGGCGGGCCAGGTCGTTCAGCAGCGGCCAGTTGGCGGTGAGGCCGAGGTACAGGCTCAGCCAGACGATCACCTGCCGGGTCGAGCGCGGCTGCGAGATCCAGCCGTCGATGCGTTGCCACAGGGTGCCGGCGGCGCCCGCATCCGACAGCGGCACGGGGCCGAAATCAGAGCGGTGGGGAACACGCGCGAGCAGCGCGGAGTCGAGACGCGAAACAGACATGCAGCCAATGTAGGCAGCGTGCCTGAAGAGAGCCTGAACACCTCATTCAGAGCGCATTCAGACTCGGCCGATGCGCGCGCGGCGCAGCAACCGCAGGCGCGGGCTGCGCGACACCACGCGGCCGGCGGGGCGGCTGATGCCGCGCTCCACCACGATCGAGACCAGCGCCGCCAGGATCGCGGCGGCCGTCACGTCGGTCGGGAAATGCAGGCCCAGGTACAACCGGCTCCAGGCC
Source organism: Variovorax sp. YR752 (assembly GCF_943372545.1). Classification (NCBI taxonomy): domain Bacteria; kingdom Pseudomonadati; phylum Pseudomonadota; class Betaproteobacteria; order Burkholderiales; family Comamonadaceae; genus Variovorax; species Variovorax sp. YR752. The sequence continues at coordinate 85,092 of NZ_CALRZC010000004.1, forward strand.
ACCACCACCGCCGCCACGAGCGCCAGCCGCATGGGCGTGCGCCACGGCAGGCACCACAGCGAGAAGGCGGCGGCGAAGGTGCCGGCCGCGTGCAGGCTCGGGAAGCCCGGCCGCGCGCCCTGCGGCACCCACTGGATGCCCAGCCCGTAGAACGCGGGCCGTGGGAACGGCAGCACAGAACGGAACACGTTCACCACCAGCCACACCACGACCACGCTGACGAGCGCGGTGAAGAAGGCATGGCGCCAGCGGCGATCGAAAGCCGCGGCGGCGGCGATCGACAGTGCCAGCAGCGTCGGCAGCACATCGGACGCGAACACCGCGAAGCGAATGCTCCACGCGGGTGCGTGGGCCGAAGCGTTGATCCAACTGAACAGGGTGAAATCAAGGGCTTGCATGCAGGGGCGCCGTGCGCTCGATGGGAAGAGGTTTCCGGCGGCGCGTCACCGCCAGTTCGATGACAAAGCCGACCGTCCAGCAGACCCACGCGGTCCACAGCGTGTGGCTCATGTAGTGCGCTCCGCGCAGCTGCTGCGCCAGGCCCAGCACGAGGCCGGCGACCAGCGCCGTGCCGAGCCACACGATGGCCCCACGCGGCGCCACATGCCGCAGCACGAAGTAGCCGCCGAGGAAGGCGAAGGCCGCCGAGGCATGGCCGGCCGGGAAGCAGCCGCCCGGTCCGCCGTCGCGTACGCCCCAGGCCCAGTGCGACACGTACTGCGCCACGCCGCCGAATTCCTTCACATCCCAGGGGCAGCTGGTGTCACTCGCGTGCTTGAGCAGGCTCACGGCCAGGACCGAGGCCAGCACGCTCAGCGCCAGCTGCACCCGCGCGGCGGTGGGCAGCCGCCGCAGCACGCCCACGGGCCAGCGGATGGCGGCGAACAGGCCGACGAGCAGCAGCCAGCTCAGGTTCTTGGCGCCCTCGTGCATCACGTGGACCAGGAAGGGGTTGTCGCGCCACGGAAAGCCCATCGGCGTGCCGGCCAGGCGGGCCAGCGGCAGGTCGCCGCCAAGCGCATCCCAGGTCATCAACAGGGCCAGAGCAAGCAAGGTCAGGACTCCGGGACGGAGGTTCGGGGAACGACGGGTCATGAAGAAAAACAGGCCTCGGAACAGACTGGCGCGAGCCTACGCACGCGGGATGAACCCAGTCTGAAGCGACCTGAACGATTCCTGACGCGATGGCCAGGGAGGCGACGCTAGACTTCGTGTTTTTGTAAGGCCACCGCGTGCGAATCTTGCTGGTCGAAGATGACAGTTCGTTGGCAGACGCGGTCTGCAGCTACCTCGTCGCCAAGGCGTTCGTGGTCGATGTGGCCCCCAGCCTGGCCGAAGCGCGCGGCGCCCTGCTCTCGGTGCAGTACGCGGCAGTGCTGCTCGACCTGCACCTGGGCGACGGCGACGGCCTCTCTTTGCTGCCGCAGGTGCGCGCGTTGCGCGAGCCGCCCATCGTCATCGTGCTCACGGCCCGCGACCAGGTCACCGACCGCATCCGCGGCCTCGATGCGGGCGCCGACGACTACCTCATCAAGCCCTACGACCCGGCCGAGCTGCTCGCGCGGCTGCGCGCCGTGGAGCGCCGGCGCAGCGCCAACACCTCGCCGGTGCTGCAACTGGGCACGCTGGAGATCGATCTCGCCCACGACCGCGTGCGCAAGGACGGCGTGCCCGTCGTGCTCACGCAGAAGGAATGGGCCCTGCTGCGCGTGATGGCCACGCGGCCCGAACGCATCCACACGCGCGACAACCTGGCCGACGCGCTCTACGGCTTCGGCGACGAGGCCGACAGCAACACGCTCGAGGTGTTCATCAGCCGCCTGCGGCGCAAGCTCGGGCGCAGCCACATCCAGACGCTGCGCGGTCTGGGCTACCGGCTGTCGTTCTCGGCGGACGACGAGGAATGATGAGCGGCGCCTTGCTTCGCGATCGTCGCGATTCGCTGGCCGGGCGCCTCACGCGCACGCTGATCCTGTGGGTCGGCGGCGTGTGGCTGCTGTGCGTGTTCGCCGTGGTCTGGTACGTGGACCGCGAGATCAACCACAACTTCGACAACGAGCTGGTGGAGGTGTCGCACCGCATGTTCGACATGGCGGTGCAGGAGCTCGACAAGCTGAA
>NZ_CALRZC010000005.1:0-87156 GCF_943372545.1 Variovorax sp. YR752
GGAGCAGGAGCCGCCGTCGGGGCTGCGGCGGTGTCGCCGCCACCGCCGCAGCCGCTGCCGATCGCCGCGACGCCGAAAAGGCAGGCCAGGCTGGCGTGTCGCACGCGGGCGGCGCGAGGGTGCGTCATTCGGGAATCTCCTGTCGTATCTGGTTGTCTGCGTCGATCGTGAGGAATCCCACGCCCTGGCTGCGCAGCAACTCCTGTGCCCCGGCACCGCTGAGCATCGCGATCGTGCTCAACGCGCCGGCAGCCAGGCAGGCCGGCGCGACGACGCTGACCGAACGCCAGTGCTGCACCGGCCAGCCGCTGCGCGGATCGAGGATGTGGCAGTAGCGCCTGCCCTCGAACTCGAAGAAGCGTTCGTAGTCGCCGCTGGTGGCGAGCCCGCCGCTGTGCAGCGTTATGGTCGCGATCACCGCACCAGGCTCTCGTGGATGGGCGATGCCCAGCGACCACGGGTTGCCGTCGGGGTGCGGCCCGATCACGCGGATGTCGCCGCCGAGGTTGACCAGCCCGCCGGGAACGCCGTGCTCGAGCAGCAGCGTGCCGGCGCGGTCGGCCGCGTACTCCTTGCCGAAGCCGCCGAAGTCGAGCTCCATGCCGCCAAGCGTCAGTTCGACGGCCGGCCGCTCCCAGCGCACGTGGCGCCAGCCGACGCGCGCCAACTGCGCGGCCAGTGCATCCGGCAATGGCAACCGGCCGGCGCGGAAGTCCCACACGCGGCGCAGCACGCCGGTGGTGATGTCGAACAGCCCACCGCTGGCATCGTGCAGGCGGGCGGCGAAGTCCAGCAGGTCGGCCGTCTCGCCGTCGACCGGCACCGCCTGCCCGCTGCCGGCAGCGGCGTTGATGCGCGAGACGATGCTGTCATCGCGATAGCGCGAGTACTTGGTCTCGATGCGCCGTACTTCGGCGATCGCCGCATCTGCCGCGGCTGTGGCCGCGGCTTCGCTGCAGCCGGCCAGGCGCAGCCGGCAGGCCGTGCCCATGGCCTGGAACTCGAAGCCGAACTCGATGCTGTCCACGTCGCCGGGGATTGTGCCTAGCCGACGCGCCGGACCGCGCGGGGTCACGGGGCCTTCGATGTCGTCAGGACCCGCAGCCGATGCGGCTGGTGCCCAGCGCGATGTCGTCGAACCACAGCGTGTTCGCGACGTTCGAGTACTGTTCCCAGCCCAGCTTGAAGTCCATCAGCGACGGCTTCCAGTTGGCGCGCTGCAGCCAGCGGTTGTCGACGTCCGGCGTGGCCGTGCCGTCGACCTCCAGCCCCGCGACGGCCGTGCCGTCGACCCAGGTCTTCAGCGTGCCGGCATTGGAGTCGATGGCGAACTCGACGCAGGTCCAGGTCGTGGCCGGGATGGCCCGGCTCATCGAGATGCCGACCGGGCTCAGCTCGGGCAGCGTGGCGTCGTCGGACTTGCGGTTCCACATCAGGATGCCGCTCTGGCCGCCCATGCGCAGCTCGCTGTTGTTGTCGGCGCTGTCGCGCATCGACATCAGTGTGACGTGCTGGTCGGTCAGCGCCGCGCTCAGCCGCACGAAGAAGCGGCCGTAGGCGATCGGTCCGAGTGAAGCGATCGCCGAGCTCTGGATGAACACGTGGCCGCAGTACTCGCCGGGCGCCTCGATGCGCAGCGAGCGCGTGCCGGTGTGTGCCTGCGACGTGTCGATGACGGCCTTGCTGACGTCGGGCTTGGAGCAGTCCGGAGCGCCGATGCTCCAGCGCGCCGCGTCGGGCGCGGCGCCGTCGCTGCCGGACTCGAAGTCTTCGCACAGCGCCAGCGTGCCGCAGCTGGCCGATGGCGCGGGGGCGGGGGCCGGTGCAGGGGCGGGGGCCGGTGCGGGGGCAGGGGCCGGCGCGGGAGCAGGGGCCGGTGCGGGAGCGGGTGACGGTGCCGGAGCAGGAGCAGGAGCAGGAGCAGGAGCAGGAGCAGGAGCAGGAGCAGGAGCAGGAGCAGGAGCAGGAGCAGGAGCAGGTGAAGGCGCGGGAGCAGGTGAGGGTGTCGCGACCGACCCGAGCGAAGAACCCTCGCCGCTGCCGTTCCATGCGACGGATGCGCTGCTGCCGCCGCCACAGCCGGCGCCCATCGCGGCCGCCGCCAGGCAACTCAGCAGGTGCAGTCGATACAGCGGGGGCGGTGCGTCGGGAATCGCGCGAGACATGTTCATGGCCGGGGTCGTCAGTTCAGTTCAGCGGCGGGTGGGCATTGCGCAGCAGCATCAGGAACTGCTCGTGGAACCACTTGCCGGCGTGCGGTGCGCCTTGCAGCGCATCGATGTTGCCGCTGCCGCACTTCGGGTCGAAGCGCTTGCCCTCGTCGTTCGGCGTCGTCGCGCTGCTGTCGCTGGTGCCGTCGGAGGCGCCCGGCGGCTTGATGAAGACATAGGCGTCGAGGTAGGGCCGCGAGGCGTCGGGGCTGGCGCGTGGCCGCTCGCCGATGCCGGTGTCCTTCACGTTGCACCAGTTGCCGCGGTGGGCGCGGCGGTCGATGCGCATGTCGTCGACGTCGGCCGCCGCCGCCTGCGGACGGTTCGGGCCGCCCCAGCCGTTGCGGCTGGTGTCGACGATGAAGCCGAGGTCCGGCGCGAAGCCGGCCGCCACCAGTTCGGCGCGCAGCTTGTCGACGTAGCTCAGCTCGTCGACGGCGCGGTTCCACTCGTAGAACTGTGTCGTGCCGCCGGTGCCGACGACGCCGTCGGTGCCGTCGAAGAAGGGCTCGTCCAGCGGCGTGTAGTTGGCGGTGTTGGTGGCGAAGCCGCGGATGATCGTCAGGTCGCCGTTCGGCGTCGCGCCGGCCACCAGTTCCTTGAAGGCGGTGACCGCGGCGCTGCGGTTGTTGTCCCAGCCCAGCCAGCCCGAGTGCGCGATGTCCAGGTACATGTGGACGTTGGCCAGCGGCGCGAACTTCGCCATCGCGTAGCGCAGGCCGTCGCGGTAGATGTTGTTCTGGTTCACCGTGGCGCAGGCCGGCGTCGACAGGTTGGTGACCATGTTCGGGTACGAGTCCGGCTCGATCACCGTCACGAGGCGCAGCCCGGCGTAGGCGCTGCGGCCGAGGATCTCGGCGATGCGGTCGATGTACTGCGTCTTGTAGATCTGCATGCCGTTGTTGGCCGAGCTCAGCTCGCCGTTGGAGGCCAGCGCGGCGCAGTCGCGATCGGGCAGGTCGTAGACGACGATGGTCACCGTCATCGGCGCGAGCGTGCCGCCGCTGCTGCCGGCGCGCTGCTGGGCGAGCGCGGCGTCGAGGTGAGCGACCAGGCCCATCGCGCCGCCGCTGGCCTGGGCGCCGTCGATGGCGGCAAGCCGGTCGAGCCACACCGCGGTGGGGAAGCGCCGTGCGGCGGCGATGCGCGTCGCGTCGGCACTGCCGGCGCTCACCTGGGCTTGTGACGCATCGACCGCCGCGACGTACTCCGGGTCCACGTACATCAGCGCGCCGGAGAACGGGTTGCCGCTGGTGGGCGCCGGGGCCGGGGCGGGTGCCGGTGCCGGGCCTGGCGCTGGGGCAGGTGCCGGGCCGGGTGCCGGGGCAGGGGCAGGGGCAGGGGCAGGGGCAGGGGCAGGGCCAGGGCCAGGCGCTGGGGCGGGTGCCGGTGCCGGTGCCGGCGCGGGCGTGTTGCCCGAAGCCGGCGAAGACGAGTCGCTGCCTCCGCACGCAGCGATCAAGGTGGTCAGCATGAGTGCGCCAAGCCGGCGGGTCGGGTGGTGGATGGCCATGGCGGAGAACTCAGTCGAGGAAGGGGGCGAGCGTGGACATCTGCGGCTTGTCGGCCGTGCCGTTCGGCTCGATCGAATACATGTAGCCACCCCACCAGGGGCCGGCGGCCCACCAGGTCCAGCCGCTCCAGACGTCGGAGTTGCTCTCGAGGTGGCCGAGCATCTGCGTCAGCGCGGCGGCGCAGGTCGGGTTGTCGCCGCCGGCGAACTCGCCGAGCAGTGCGCGGTGGCCGTTGGTGCGCAGCCAGGCGGTGAAGTCCTGCAGGCGCTCGACGCCGATGGTCGCGCTGACGCAGTCCGCCGATCTGCCCGACGAATCGGCATCGAGGTACTGGTGCACCTCGAACAGCATGTTCGCTCCGGGATCGACGATGCCCTTCATCACCGTGGCGTTCGGCGTGCCGTACCAGTTCTGCGACCAGCTGTGCGCGCCGGTCCAGGCATTGCCCGGCACGGTGACGAGGTTGCTGGCGCCGGCCGTGCGGATGGCTGCGAGCGCCGCGTTGGCGGCCGCCAGCCACTGCTCGGTGGGCATCTCGTTCGGCTCGTTCATCAGCCCGAATGCCACACGCGGGTTGTCCTTGAACTGCACCGACAGGCGCGTCCAGAAGTCGGCGAATGCACTGTGGGGCACTGCCGCCGAACCGATCAGCTGGCCGTGGTAGCGGGCGTAGTTGTGCGGATCGAGCAGCACCGTCGCGCCGGTGGCGGTGGCATCGGCGACGAAGGTGCTCAGGCGGGACAGCTCGGTGGCGTCGAAGGCCTGTGACAGCGTCGGTTGCAGGCGTTCCCAGCGGAAGGGCAGGCGCACCATGTTCATGCCCTTGCCGCGGAAGTAGCTGACGCTGCTGAGGCTCGGGTAGATGTAGTGCGTGCCGTGGGTGCCGGGCAGGTTGCCTTCGCCGAACTCGGCGCCGGCCAGGCTGACGCCACGCCACGCCATCGCGCCGGGTGCCGGAGCAGGCGCTGGTGCTGGTGCCGGTGCTGGTGCTGGTGCTGGTGCTGGTGCTGGTGCTGGTGCTGGTGCTGGTGCTGGTGCTGGTGCAGGCGCTGGTGCGGGTGCGGGTGCGGGTGCGGGTGCAGGTGCCGGTGCCGGTGCCGGTGCCGGAGTGCCGCCAGTCGGCGCACCCGAGTCGGAGCCGCCGCCGCAGCCGCTGGCCAGCGCGGCGACGGCGATGACGTACAGGTGGATTCGACGGTTCACGGGGCAGTGGCTCAGAAGTTCGTCGACACGCCGAACTGCAGCATCGTGGCGTGCAGCGGGTCGATGCCGGGCGAACCCTGGCCGCCGGTGCGCCAGGACGATCGCTGCTCGTACTGCTCCACCTTCAGGTCGGTGGCCCAGCGCCCGAGCTGCAGCTCCGCCTTCAGGCCCACGGTGATGGCACCGAACGCAGACAGTCGCTGGTCGGGCGAGCTGTAGGTCGGCGTGCCGACCGGCCCGGGATAAAGCACGACGTCGGACACCGGGTCGTAGTAGAACCGCGCCGCGCTCTGGCTGTAGTAGCGCACGCTGGGCGTGAGCGAGAAGATCGGCGTGATCGGCTGCACCCAGGCCAGGTCCGCCGTGTGGGCGCGGATGTTGAAGCTGTCGCGGTAGTAGCGGTAGCCGCTGCGCAGCGTGCTGCCCAGGCCGCTGAAGTGGTGGTTCCAGCGCAGCAGCGCGGCGGCCTGCTTGCGTGTGTCCGGGCGGTGGTCGAACAGCTTGTACGGGTCGCTGTAGTAGCCGCGGCCACCCGCATAGCTGAGGTTGAGCTGGACGATGTCGCTGCGCGTCAGCACCCGCGTCACGCCGGCCATCAGCTCGGTGGTCTTGCGGTCTTCGTCGAGCAGGTCGTCGTTGACCGAGGTGATGCGGTCACGTGTGTGCGCCAGGCCGAGGTTGAGCGTGGTGTTGCGGTCGTCGGTCGAGATGCGGCCGTCCAGCGACACCGCGTTCGAGCGGAAGTCGTTCTCCTTCGACGCGGCCAGCCCGACGCCGATCGATGCGCGCTCGAAGTAGCGCGTCAGCTTCACGTCGCCGGCGGTGCGGCGGTCTTCCATGCCGGGCGAGGTGGTCGCGCCGGAGACGTCGCTGTAGTAGCGCGGCGTGGCGCCCGACACGTGCTCGGCGATCAGCGAGCCCTCGACCGCCCACTGGCTGCTCAGCGGCGCGACGATGGCGAACGAGGGCGCGTTCACCGAGATGCGGCGCAGCCGCGACGGCTCGTTGCCGGTGTACTGCGGGTAGCGCGTGTCGGTGGACTGGCTGTCGCGGTAGGCGAGGAACTTCAGCGAGACGCTGCCCTGCTCGGGCACCGACTGGGCCTGCGCCTGGCCCGGCAGCACGCCCGGCAGCGCCAGTGCGGCGGCAACGATCGCGCCCTTGAAAGGTTCAGTTGCAGCCACAGCCGCCTCCTCCCACGCCGTAGCCGCCGGAGGCGTTCTCGCGGCTGTTGTAGATGCGCTGGGCCATGCGGCCCTCGTGGGCGTCGCCCTCGATGGTCATTTCCTTCTTGGCGAGCTGTTCCTTCTGCCAGGGCTTGGGGGCAAGGGCGTCGAGCTGCGCACAGCCGCCCAGCAGCGACAGTGCGGTGGCCCACGCGAGGGGACGGAGGATGTTCACGGGGAGGTCTCGTGGTGGCAAAGAGGGGTGTCAGCGCCGGGCGGCCAGGGCCTGGGTGATGGCGGCTTCGAGCTCGGCGCGCTGCTCGTCCTGGAAGCCGGAGTGCATGCGCAGCACGCGGCCGTCGGCGCCGATCAGCAGGGCGCTGGGCATGGCCTTGACGCCGAAGCGCTGCGGCGACTCCTGTGCCGGGTCGTAGGCGATGGCGAACTGCGCCGGCACCTGGGCGAGGAAGCGTTCGGCGTCGGCCCGCTTGCTGTCGAGGTTGACCGCCACGACGCGCAGCCCGCGCTCGCCGTAGCGCGCCTGCATCTGATTCATCCACGGGAACGATCGGCGGCAGGGGCCGCAGTACGAGGCCCAGAAGTCGAGGTAGACGACCTGGCCCTTGAGCGCGGCCAGCGTCGCGGCGTCGGGCAGGGCGAGGCGCAGCTCGGGCGCGGCCTGGCCGGGTTCGAGCGCAAGGCTGGGCACGGCCGCGGCGAGGCCGGCGAGTCCCATGCAGAGGTGGATCAGGGTCTTCTTCATGCGGTGCGTGACGGGAGGGAAGGGGTGGTGCCGGCGCGGCGCAGCGCCGCAATGGCCAGACCGAGCAGCAGCAGCCAGCCGGCGCCGATTGCACCGGCGCCGCTGTCGGCCTGGCCGGCGTTGCTCATCGTCGTGACGGCTGCGCCGCTGAGCGCCACCTCGGTGCTGCGGCCGGCGCTCGTCTCGACGCGCAAGGTGCCCTTGGTGCTGCCGCCGCTGGTCGGCGCGAACACCACGGCAACGCGGCAGCCGGCGCCCGGCGGCAGCGTCCAGGGCACGCCGGGGCAGGCCTCGCTGCCGTCGGCCGGCGCGACCACGAAGCCGGCGCTGGTGGTCACCGCGGCGATGGTGCTGTCGGCCGTTCCGTCGTTGACGATGCGCAGCACCAGCGCGTCGCTGCGCGTGCCGGTGGCGATGTCGAGGTGGCTGTAGTCGAGCGCGGCCGGCGTCACGCCCAGCGGCGGCTGCAGGACGGCGAAGCCGGAGCCGGTGCCCGACAGCGCCACTTCGGCCGGGCTGCTGCCGGTCGAGGCGATCTGCAGAACGGCGCTGCGCTCGCCCGGTGCCGACGGCGCGAAGCGCAGGCCGACGGTGCAGCGCGCGTCGACCGCCAGCACCGTGCCGGCAGCGCAGCTGCCGCCGCCGAGCACGAAGGAGCCGGGGTCGGTGCCGGCCACCGACAGCGTCGACAGCGTCACGCTGCCCGGGCCGCGGTTGACCAGCGTGCGCAGCACGGCGGCGGTCGTCGCGCCGACCTCGGCGTCGTCGAAGGCGATCGGTGCGCTGCCTTCGCTCCAGTCGAGCACCGCCAGCGTGGCGCTGCTGCCCAGGCCGTTGAGGACGATCTGGTTCGGCGAACTCGGCGCATTGCTGCGGATCGTCAGCACCTCCGAAGCATTGGCGCCGGCCGGCGCGTAGACCACGGCGAGCGAGCAGCTCGCGCCGACGGCCAGGCTCGCCGGGCAGTCGTGCGTGAGCTTGAACTCGGTGGAACTGACCGTCAGGCCGGTGAGGTCCAGCGCGCCGTTGCCGCTGTTGCCGAGCACGACCGTGCGCGGTGCCGATCGCCCGCCGATGCTGACCGTGCCGAAGCCGAGCGCCGCCTGCGACAGCGTGACCGCCGGCGCCGGCGTGGGCACACCGGCGGCCGCCAGCGAGACGCTGGCGGTGCCGCCGGGCGCATTGCCGGCGATGCGCAGCGTCGCAGCGCGGGCGCCCAGCGTGGCCGGCGTGATGCGGATGGTGACCGTGCAGCTGCCCTGCGCCGGCAGGGGCGTGCCGACGGCGCAGGTGCCGCCGAGCGCGAAGTCGCCGGCCTGCGTTCCCGACAGGGCGATGGACGAGAACTCCAGCGCGGCCTGGCCGTTGTTGACCACACCGAGCACACGCTCGCTGCTCGGCACGGCCACCACCTGGTCGCCCATGTCGATGCGGTTGGCGTCGAGCAGCAGGCCAGGCTGTGCCGAGCTGTTGCCCCAGCCGGACAGCGCCACGCTCGAGCTGCCGCCCAGCGCGTTGTGCTCGATGGTCAGTTCGGCCCGCCGCTGGCCGCTGGCCGCGGGGGTGAAGCGCAGCGTCACGGCGCAGCTCTGCCCGCCGCCCAGCGTCGTGCCGGCGGCGCAATCACCTTCGCCGAGCGCGAACTCGCCGGCCTGCGCGCCGGTCAGTGCCAGCGCGCCCAGCCGCAACATGCCCGTGCCGCTGTTGCCGACCAGCAGCCGCAGGTCGGCCGAGGTGCTGCCCACCGTCTGCGAGAAGCTCAGCGCCGGCGGCGAGAGCGTGATCACCGGCAGCGTGCCGGTGCCGACGCCCGACAGGCTCATCGTGCTTTGCGCGGCCGAGCCGTTGTGCACGACACGCAGTTCGGCCGAGCGGTTGCCCCGCGCGGTGGGCGTGAAGGTGACCAGCACGGTGCAGCTCGCGCCCACCGGCAGGCTGTCGCCGCTGCGGCAGGTGCCGCCGCTGACGGCGAAATCGCTGCCGGCGGTGGTGGCGATCGAGCCCAGCACCAGCGGCGCGCTGGCCGAGGTGGCGTTGCGCACGGTGACCGCCTGCGCCGGGCTGGTCACCAGCAGGTCCAGCGCGCCGAAGGCCAGGCTGTCGGGCGCCAGCGAGGGCATCGGCATCGCCACCACCTGCAGGTAGCTGGGCGTGCCGCCGAGCTTGGCGGCGAGGAAGGCGGCGATGTCGTTGTACTGCGCGTCGCCGAGCTGGTTCTCGAGGAAACGCATCTGCGCGACGCGGCCGGTGGCGGCCTTGATGGTGGCCGCATGGAGCCCGTTGGCGATGCGGTTCTGCGGCTGCGTGGTCGAGCCGTGGCAGGCGTTGGCCGAGCAGCTCAGCTTGCCGGCCACCGCTGGCGTGCCGTAGAGCGTCTCGCCGCTGGCGGCACTCTGCGCCCGGGCCGGCGGCGCGGTGAGCGAGGCGGCCAGCAGGCTGGCCAGGAAGACGAATGACAGGCGCATCAGCTCAGGCCTTCAGCCAGGGCAGGTTGGTGCCCGCGGCCGCCCACATCGCGTCGGTGTGGTCGGTGTTGTCGGCGCGCACGCCGGGGTAGCCGTAGCGCGTGCTGTCGAAGTCGGCCTGGCTCACGCCCATCGCGCGGACCACCATGCCCAGCCACTGGTCGTACAGCAGGCCGCCCCACCAGTGCGGGTCCGAGGACCAGCTGAAGCCGTTCAGATCGCGGTAGTCCAGCGACTGGCCGGTGCGGAAGTAGCCGCCGGCGTTGCCGATGCTGACGACCGGAATGCAGCGGTTGTGGTGGTGGCCGGGGTTGCCGCCGCTGCCCAGCTCGAATCCGCTGGCCACCAGGCCCTTGTCGAGCAGGGTGGCGCCGTCGGCGGTGCGCACCCGGTCCAGCTTGCTGGCCATGTCCAGCAGTGCGCCTTCGAACTGGCGCTGCACCGCGGCGCCGAAGCCGGCGCGGACGGTGGGGTCGTCCTGGCCGTGGGCGTAGGCGTTGTGCCAGGAATGCTCGGGCTCGGGGCCGAAGGTGTAGGTCGTCGGCCCGCACACGTAGACGCGGCTGATGCCGGCGGCGAAGGCGGCCACGACGATGTCGTTCCACAGCTGCTCGCACTGCACCTGCGTGGCCGGCGCGCCGTAGAAGCCGGCCGACCGTTCGACGGCCAGCGTGTCGGTGGTCGGTCGCGTGAAGTCGCTGCTCACGCCGGCCGAGGCTTGCACCTTGGCTTCGACCTGCGACAGCATGTCGAGGTAGTCGCCCAGCCGCGAGCGGCAGTCGGCCGAACACGACGGGTCGCTCAGCACCAGGTCGGCGTGCTCCTTCACGCGGTCGACCAGCACCACCTGCTCCGGCGCGGGCGCCGGTGTGCCACCGGTGCTGCTCGTGCCCTTGAACAGCCGGTCGAACAGCTTGACGTTGCTGTCCGCCGACTCCTCGGTCTGCACGACCGAGCCGCTGCGCCGCGCCAGCGAGACCAGGTTGCGCACGATCGCCGGCTGCGCCACGGCGCTGCGGTAGAAGCTCGGCGCCTCGGCCAGCAGCTGGTCGAGCGTCGGCGCGACATCGGCCACGCCGCCCAGCGTGCCGCCGCGGTTGTGGCCGGTGCCGCGCGCGAAGTCCAGCCCGTTGATGACGTTGGTCAGCCCGCGCAGGCGCGGCGTCCACAGGCTGCTGCGCGCGCGCAGGATGCTGCTGAGCACGGCCTGGTCGCTCTCGGTGGTGAAGGGCAGCGGCGCGCTGCGCACGCTGATGCCGCCGTGGCTGGTGGTGGCCGTCGGCGTGGCGTTGAGCAGGCTTCCGAAGTACGGCTCCTGGAAGCAGCCGTGCCAGGTGGTCATGTGCACGAAGTAGCGCTCGGCGCTGGCCGCGCCGACCGCCTGCGCTTCGGCGGCGCGCGGCAGCAGCGAGGGCAGCAGGGGGATGGCGAGCAGGGCGCCACCGGTGCCGCGCAGGAACTGGCGGCGGGACAGCTTGTCGTAGATCGGCTTCATGGTTGCGTGGCGATCGACTTGAACTCGGGGCGCTGGGCGATCAGCGCGAACAGGCTGCGCAGGTTGGTGCCGTTGGCGGCCTGCACGCGCAGCGATTCGATGAGCTCGGCGTCGTCTTCGGTCTCGGCGCGGCCGAAGGCGTAGCGCACCTGGTGCCTGGCGAAACAGCGCTCGAAGGCGCCGCTGTCGAGCACGTACTGCTGGGCCTCGGCGGCATGGTTCAGCGGGCGAGCCGCAATGCCGTCGAGCTTGGCCGTCACTGCCGTGTCGACGGCCTTCTCGCCGAGCACCGCGCCGCCGTCGTCGCGCACCGTCTCGCTGCTGCGCACACGGCCCAGCGCATCGAAGCCCTCGAACACGAAGCCCCAGGGGTTGAGCACGGTCTTGTGGCAGCCGACGCAGCTGGTGCCGTCCATCTGCGTGATGCGCTCCGTGCGCTCGCGCGTGCTCAGCACGCCGGACAGGTCGGCCGCCTTGTTGCTCTGGTCCATCACCGGCGGCGGCAGCGACTGGCAGGTCAGCCCGCCGAGGATGCGGCTGGCGCGCTGGATCGGCAGCGTGGTGTCGGAGGCGCCGTTGGCCATCAGCCCGATGCGCGTGAGCAGGCCCACGCGCGCTGCTTCGGTGAACAGCGGCGGGGCAGCGCTGCCGCCGGCCCACACGGGGGTCTTGTAGAGGGTGGCGATGTCCTCGGTGCGGGCGAAGGAGTGGCGGTCGGTCAGCACCTGCTGCAGCGAGCCGTTGTTCGCGGCGAGGTACGAGACCATGTCCAGCACCTCGGTGATCGCGGCGTCGCGCGAGCTGGCCAGCGGCTTGTAGCCCGCGGCGAAGGCGTCGAACCTGGCGTTGCCGACCTTGCCGTCCAGCGCCACTAGCTCGTCGAGGCGGAACCACTGGCGGAAGAAGCCGCGCATGGCGCGGTCGGCCTTCGCATCGCCCAGCATGCGTGAGATCTGCGCGCTGTAGACGGCGGGGTCCAGCAGCGTGCCGTCGTCAGCGGCGGCGTTGAGCGCGGCGTCGGGCACCGAGTCCCACAGGTGCAGCGCCAGCCGCGTGGCCAGCTCGTGGGCGGTCAGCGGCGCGCAACTCATGCCGTCGTCGACGGTCTGGCCCCGCTCGAGCACGAAGTAGGTCTTCGGCGAGGCGATCATCGTCGCCAGCACCTTGGTGATGGCCGCCGCCGTGGTGGCGCCCCCGGCCGCAGCGCGGTAGACGGCCACTTCGGCATCGCTCAAGGGCTGGCGGAACAGCAGCCGGCCGGCGCGGCGGATGAAGGCGTCCAGGCACTCGGGCGTGCCGCTGCAGCCGCCCAGCATCGTCGACAGGCGGGTCGGGTCTGCGCTCAGCTCGGCGGCAATCGCCTTGGCGCTGGCGTGGATCGCCGCAGCCTGGCGGGCGTTGAGCGCCTGGTCGATGCGCTCGTAGCCCTGGTGGCGCGCGCTGTCCGGGTTGATCGCCTGGTCCGGCGGGAACTGCGCCTGGTCGACCACCAGCGCCGACACCCTGGCTGCCACCGTGCCGTCGCCGCCGGTGAGGCTGCGGCTGACATCGGTCAGCGCGTTGACGAACTGCGTGCGGGAGAGCCGGCGCGGGGAGCCCGCGGCGTAGCAGCCGGGCGAGGGCTTGATCGCCGTGGCCGGCGCGGGGGCCGATCCCGGATCCTGGCCATGCGGATCGGGTGCGGTGGTCGCCGGCGGCGGTGGCGGCGCTGCCCCCCCCGCGGTGCTGCCCGGCGCCGGCATCGACGAGCCGAAGTCGCATGCGGCCAGCGTCGCCAGCCAAAGCCATCCCACGGCCCGACGTACTTTCACGATTCTCACTCCCCGGTTCTGCGACGTTTGCGTCGGTTATGGGGGGCGAATGTAGAAGGCGCCTGACGCCGAGCTTTCTCCTGCAAACAACGATCTGTAGGTGTCTGTAAACGTTTTCATCTGCACATTTGCATGCCCCGCGCCAGGGGCGCAGACGGTGCGTCGCGACCGATCCTCGTCGACGTCCTGTTTCGATTTGGCCCGCGGTCACCCCCGACTCGCGTGGGGGCCGCGGCGCGCGTGTCGCAGTGCCCGGGTCGCCCGGAGGGCGGGAGACGCTGAGCTAGACTGCCGTCCCCCGCTCCGCCCAGTGAAATCCCCTTCATGGCCGCCACCGAATCCGCTCTGCTCGAAGCCCTCAAGGGCGTGACCGACCCGAACACCGGCAAGGACTTCGTCTCGACGAAGCAACTGAAGAACCTGAAGGTCGACGGCGGCGACGTCGCCTTCGACGTCGAGCTCGGCTACCCGGCAAAGAGCCAGATCGCCGGCCTGCGCAAGGCGCTGATCGCGGCGGCGCGCACGGTGCCGGGCGTCGAGAACGTCAGCGCCAACCTGGCCACCAAGGTGATCGCCCACGCGGTGCAGCGCGGCGTGCAGCTGCTGCCCAACGTGAAGAACATCGTCGCGGTGGCCTCCGGCAAGGGCGGGGTGGGCAAGAGCACCACGGCGGTCAACCTGGCGCTGGCGCTGGCCGCCGAAGGCGCGTCGGTGGGCATCCTCGACGCCGACATCTACGGCCCCAGCCAGCCGATGATGATGGGCATCGAGGGCCGCCCGGAGAGCGCCGACGGCAAGACCATGGAGCCGCTGGAGAACTACGGCGTGCAGGTCATCTCGATCGGCTTCCTGATCGAGCCCGACAACCCGATGATCTGGCGCGGCCCGATGGCCACCCAGGCACTCGAGCAGCTGCTGCGCCAGACCAACTGGCGCGCGCTCGACTACCTGATCATCGACATGCCGCCGGGCACCGGCGACATCCAGCTCACGCTCAGCCAGCGTGTGCCGCTGACTGGCGCGGTGATCGTCACCACGCCGCAGGACATCGCCCTGCTCGACGCCAAGAAGGGCATCAAGATGTTCGAGAAGGTGGGCGTGCCCATCCTCGGCATCGTCGAGAACATGGCGGTGCACGTGTGCGAGAAGTGCGGCCATGTCGAGCACATCTTCGGCGCCGACGGCGGCCGCAAGATGGCCGAGGAATACCAGATGGACTACCTCGGCGCGCTGCCGCTGAACCTGTCGATCCGCGTGCAGGCCGACGCCGGCCGGCCGACGGTGGTCAGCGACCCGGACGGCGAGATCGCCAGCCTCTACAAGAGCGTGGCGCGGCAGGTGGCGGTGAAGATCGCGCAGCGCGCCAAGGACTTCAGCTCGAAGTTCCCGACCATCTCGATCTCGAAGAACACCTGAGAGGCCTGCCGCGATGACCGAGCGCCCTGCCGTGACCGTCGCGGTCGTGATGGAGCGCGACTTCCAGCCCAACCGCTGGGAAGACTGGCGGCATCGCATCGTCGAGGTGGTGTCGATGGAGCCCGCCTTCGGCGATGCGCCGCGCGTGCTGCGCGAGGATCACAAGCTGCAGCGCAGGCTGCATCCGGGCTTCACGGTCGAGTTGTTCGCCGACGAGGGCGAGGGCTACTACCTGAACCTGTCCAGCGGCGCGCCGGTGTGGTTCGTCGTCTGGCGCAGCGACGACGAAGACCCGTCGCTCGCCTGGCCGGAGCAGGTCACGCTGTCCTACAACGAGGCCGGGCGACGGCTCGACGCGCAGGAGCGCGTCGACAACGTGCCGCTGCAGCCCGAGTTCCGCGACTGGCTGCAGGCCTTCGCCGACGAGCACTACAAGCCCGAGCCCAAGCAGCGCAAGCGCCCCGCCTCGTTCCAGGCGCCCGAGCGGCGCGGCCCGTGAGGCGCTGATGGCCACCGAGGAAAGCGGCTTCCTGTCGCGCTGGTCGCGGCGCAAGGCGCTGGTGCGCGAGGGCCGCGATGCCGTCGATGCCGTGCCGCCTGTGCCGGCGGCGCCTGTCGTGCCCGCGGCGCCTGTCGTGCCCGCGGCCGCCGCCGTGCAGGCTGCACCCGTGGCGCCGGCTGTCGCCGATCCGGCCGAGCACGCCGCCGAACCGCCACCGACGCTGGAAGACGCTGCCGCCCTGACGCCGGCCTCCGATTTCACCCGCTTCGTCGCCCGCGATGTCGACCCGGCAGTGAAGAACGCGGCGCTGAAGACGCTGTTCACCGACCCGCACTTCAACGTGATGGACGGGCTGGACATCTACATCGACGACTACGGCAAGCCCGATCCGCTGCCCGCGGGCATGCTGCGCCAGATGGTGCAGTCGCAGTTTCTCGGGCTGTTTGCCGACGAAGAGAAGCAGGTCGAGCCGGCGGGCGAACCGCCGTCCGCGACCGAACCAGAGGAAGTTTCCCGCGATGAAAACGCTGATCTGCGACTGCAATCGCACGATGCCGCTGACGCCTCAGAGCCTGGCCCCGGTGAGCCGGGCGCTGGCGAAGACGCCGCTGGCCAGCACTGACGGCCTCGACACCGTCCACACGCTGCTGTGCCGCCGCGAGGCCGGCGAGTTCCAGCGCGCGGCAAAGTCGGGCGAGGACCTGCTGGTGGCCTGCACGCAGGAGAGCCGGCTGTTCCTCGAGCTCAACGAGCAGACCGAGGGTGCGCTCCCGGTGGCCGAGCGGCCGATCCGCTTCGTCAACATCCGCGAGACCGGCGGCTGGTCAAAGGACGCGAAGGACGCCGCGCCCAAGCTGGCCGCATTGATCGCTGCCGCGCAGCTGCCGGACCCGGAGCCGGTGGCCACGGTGACCTACCGCTCGCAGGGCCGCTGCCTGGTGATCGGCCGGGCCGACGCCGCCGAGCGCGCTGCCACGATGCTCGCGGATGCGCTGGAGGTCACGCTGCTGCTCGACGGCCCCGGCGGCGCCGTGCCGCAGGTGCGCGAGCGCTCGGTGCAGGCCGGTCGCCTGACCGCGTTGCGCGGCTGGCTCGGCGCCTTCCACGCCGAATGGGAGAGCGGAAACCCGATCGACCTCGACCTGTGCACCCGCTGCAACGCCTGTGTCGACGCCTGCCCCGAGGGCGCGATCGACTTCAGCTACCAGGTCGACCTGTCGATCTGCAAGAGCCACCGTGACTGCGTGAAGGTCTGCGATGCGGCCGGCGCGATCGATTTCCAGCGTGCGCCGCAGCGCCTGCAGGAGGAGTTCGACCTCGTGCTCGACCTGCGCGAGGCGCCGGCCTTCACGATGCACCAGCCGCCGCAGGGCTACTTCCACCCGGGCCGCGATGAACGCAAGCTGGTCGACGCCGTGCTCAAGCTGCGCGGCCTGTCCGGCGAGTTCGAGAAGCCGAAGTTCTTCCACTACAAGCCCAAGCTGTGCGCGCACAGCCGCAACGAGCAGATCGGCTGCACGGCCTGCATCGATGTGTGTTCGGCGCGTGCCATCCACAGCGATGCCTCGCGAAAGGGCAAAGCCAAGGGCGAGACGTCCGGCGGCATCGTCGTCGAGCCGCACCTGTGCGTGGGCTGCGGCGCCTGCAGCACGGTCTGCCCGAGCGGCGCGCTGGCCTTCGGCTACCCCGGCACGGTCGACCAGGGCCGCCGGCTGCGCACGATGCTCACCGCCTACCGCCTGGCCGGTGGCCAGGACGCCGCGCTGCTGCTGCACAGCGACGGCGCGGGTGCGAAGCTGATCGGTGAACTCGGCCGCGCGGCGCGCACCGACAAGGCGCTGCGCGGCGTGCCGGCGCGCGTGCTGCCGGTCGGCCTGTGGCACACCGCGAGCGTGGGTCTCGACCTGTGGCTGGCGGCGATCGCCGGCGGCGCCAACCAGGTCTGGGTGCTGCTCAGCGAGGAGGAGGCACCGGAGTACCGCACGGCGCTGGCCGAACAGATGGCGGTGGCGCAGGCCATCCTCAGCGGGCTGGGCTTCAAGGGCGAACACTTGCGCCTGATCGAGGCGCGCGATGCGCGCGACCTCGCCGCGCTGGACTTCGCGCTGCGCGTGCCGCCGGCCCAGGGTGTGGCGCAGCCGGCCACGCTGGCGGCGCAGGCCGACAAGCGCGCCACGCTGGACATGGTGCTCGATCACCTGCTCGCCCAGGCACCCGTTGCGGCCGAGGAGATCGCATTGCCGAAGCCCGGTGCGCCGTTCGGCACGCTGCGGGTCGACAGTGCCAGGTGCACGCTGTGCCTGAGCTGCGTCGGCGCCTGCCCGGAGAGCGCGCTGGCCGACAACCCCGACAAGCCGCAGCTAAAGTTCATCGAGAAGAACTGCGTGCAGTGCGGCCTGTGCGCCACCACCTGCCCGGAGGATGCGATCACGCTGCAGCCGCGCCTGTGGCTGGCCGACGGCGGCAAGGCGCGCAAGGCGCCGCGCGTGCTGGCCGAGGCCGAGCCCTACCGCTGCATCCAGTGCGGCAAGCCCTTCGGCACGCTGCGCGCGATCGAGAACATGCTGACCAAGCTCTCCGGCCACAGTGCCTTCCAGGGCGAAGCGCTGAAGCGGCTGCAGATGTGCGGCGACTGCCGCGTGATCGACATCTACAGCAACCCGAACGAAACGAAGATCACCGACCTATGAGCGACGACAAGCTGACCGCCTTGAGCTTCGCGACGGCCGACGACAGTGAAGAACTCGCGCGAGCCGAGCTCTACGGCCTGCTCGCGCGGCTGTGGATGGCCGCGCCGGACGCGGCGCTGCTCGAGCAGTTCCGCGTCGCCGTCACTCAGGCGCCGCAGGAGGGCGCCTTCCTGGAGGGGCCGTGGGCGGCGCTGGTGGCGGCGATGCGCGCCACCACACCGGCCGCGGCGGCGCAGGAGTACGACGCGCTGTTCCTCGGCGTCGGCAAGCCGGAGGTGTTCCTCTACGGTTCGTACTACCTCAGCGGCTTCCTCAACGAGAAGCCGCTGGCGGTGCTGCGCGACGATCTGGCCGAGCTCGGCCTGGCGCGCGACGAGACCCGCGGCGAGACGGAGGACCACATCGCCGCGATCTTCGAGGTGATGCGCTACCTGATCGCCGGCGACGACGTGGCGGTGTGCAACCTCGAGGGCCAGCGCCGCTTCTTCCGCGCGCACGTGCAGCCCTGGGCCGAGAAGCTGTGCGATGCCGTTCAAGCGCAGCCGCGCGCGCAGCTCTACGGCGCGCTGGCCGAACTCACGCGCGCCTTCGTGCAGGTGGAGACGCAGGGCTTCGATCTGCTCGAGCAGTAGCGGCCGCGCTCAGCCCGCCCGCCCGTCGACCCTCAGCACCACCGTGAACACCGCGCCGTGCCCGCCGTCGGCGCGGTTGGCGGCGCGGATGTCGCCGCCGTAGCGCTCGACGATGCCGCGGCTGATCCACAGGCCGAGGCCGGTGCCGTCCTTCTTGCGCGTGACGAAGGGCTGGAACAGTTCGGCGAGCAGTTCCGGTGCGAGGCCGGCGCCGGTGTCGGCGATGTCGATCTCGACCCGTTCCTCGCCGGCGTCCCGCGTGGCGAGCGTCAGCGTGCCGCCCTCCGGCATGGCATGGATTGCGTTGACGAGCAGGTTGACCACCACCTGCTGCAGCTCGTTGCGGTTGATCGCCGGCAGCCGCGCGGTGTGCAGCCGCTTGACCAGCACGATGTTCGTGCGCGACAGCAGGTGCGCCACCAGCACCAGGCAGCTCTCCAGCACCTGCGCGGTGTCGACGTTGTCGACGTAGCCGGCAAACTCGTTGGGCCGCGCGAACTGCAGCAACTGCGTGACGATCAGCCGCATGCGCTCGACCTGCTCGTCGACCAGGCGCAGCTCGCCAGCCACGCGCTGCGCATCGTCGCCGAGCAGTTCGCGCGCCAGGTCGAGGTTGCCCTGGATCACCGCGATCGGGTTGTTGACCTCGTGCGCAATGCTGGCGGTCAGCTGTCCCACCGCGGCCAGCTTTTCGCTGCGCACCAGTTGCTGCTGAGCGGCCTGCAGTTCGCGCGTGCGCTCGGCCACCTTGGCATCGAGCTCGGCGTTCCAGCGCTCCAGCGCGCGTGTCTTGTCGGCGATCACGTCGAGCAGGTGGTCGAGGTGCCCGGCGAGCTGGCCGATCTCGTCATGGCTGCGCACGCGGCCGACGCGCGAGTCCATCTCGCCGGTCTCGACACGCTGCATGGTCTGCGCCATCTGCTCGATCGGCTTGAAGATGCCGCGCGCGCCGCGCAGCGAGACCAGCGCTGCCGACACCATCACCGCAAAGAAGGTCAGGCCGATGGCGGCGAGCGCGCCGTACTTCAGCAGCGTGAACGGCCGCTCGAGGAAGCCGACGTAGAGCATGCCCACGCGCTGCCCGGCACCGTCGGCCAGCGGCTGGTAGCCGGAGACGTACCAGTCGCTAACCACGAAGGCGCGGTCCAGCCAGGTGCTGCCGCGGCCGAGCACCGCGTCGCGCACCGTCTGCGAGACGCGCGTGCCGATGGCGCGGTTGGTCGGATCGGCGCCGAACAGGCGCACGTTGGTGCTGATGCGCACGTCGTCGAGGAACAGCGTCGCCGTGCCCTGGCTGCCGAAGGGCAGCGAGCCCTCGGGGTAGACGATGCCGTTGATGTGGTCGATGAAGGGCAGGTTGCGGTTGAGCAGCACGCCGGCCTGCACGTGGCCGAGCCGGCGCCCGTCCGGCGCGATCACCGGCGCGACGGCGACCACTGCCATGGCCCGCTCCTCCTGGGCGCGGGTGGTCGGAGCGGCATTGAGTGTGGGCACCAGCGGCACGGCCACGCGTGGCAGCAGCGCGGGCGCGAGGTGGCGCATGTCCTCGACCGACAGCACCTCGATCGTGCCGCGCCGCGAGGCCGCCTGCGGCGCGCGGAACGCGGGCGCACCGCTGCCGTCCGGCGCGGGGGAGAAATCGGTGGCGAGCAGCGTGCCGTCGTCGCTGCGCAGGTTGACGAAGTCCAGGCCTTCGCGCGCCTTGAAGCGCTGCAGCAGCGGCACGAGGTCTCCGGCCGGCTGCCGGCCGAGCGCAAGATGCAGCGCATTCGAGTCGGCCAGGGTCGCCGCGCTGGCACCCACCTCGCCGAGCACGCGCTCGAAGTAGCCGTTGGCCACGGCCAGGTCGGCGCGCACCTTGGTGATCAGCAGCCGGTCGAACGCCAGGTCGGCCCAGACCAGGAGGATGATGCCGAGCAGCGGCAGCACCACCGCCAGCGGCACCAGCACCATCGCCAGCAGCTTGCCGCGGATCGGCAGGTCGCGGAAGCGGCGCAGCATGCGGAAGTGGTGCGACGGGGCGGCGCTCAGGCCGTGCGCGCCGCGCGCAGCGAGGCTTCGCCGCTGCCCCACTCGGCCACACGCCGCTCCAGCGTGCGGCGCGAGATGCCGAGCAGCTGCGCGGCGCGCGTCTTGTCGCCGGCGACCGACTCGAGGATGGCCAGGATGTGCTGTTTCTCCAGCGCGTGCAGGTCGGTCGGACGCTCGGCGGCGCCGGCGCGGATGCCGGCCTCCATGCGCGACAGGCCCTGGTACAGCGCCGAGACGTTCAACGCGCCGAGGATCAGCGAGCGCTCGATCAGGTTGCGCAGCTCGCGCACGTTGCCCGGCCAGTCGTATTGCGCCAGGTAGGCGATCTCGTCTTCGGTGACCTCCATCGGCGCCACGCCGAGCTGCGGCGCGAGCGTGGCGACGAAATGCTCGACCAGGTCCGGGATGTCCTCCTTGTGCGAGCGCAGTGGCGGCAGGTTGATCTCCACCACCTGCAGCCGGTAGTACAGGTCGGCGCGGAAGCGGCCGGCGGCCACCTCGTCGGCCAGGCGCCGGTTGGTGGCCGCGACGATGCGCACGTCGACCGGGATCTGCTGCTCGCTGCCCACCGGGCGGATGCGCCGGTCTTCCAGCACGCGCAGCAGCGTGGCCTGCAGCGCCAGCGGCAGGTCGCCGATCTCGTCGAGGAACAGCGTGCCGCCCTGCGCGTAGACGAACAGTCCGTCGCGCCCCGGCCCGCGCCCTATCGCGGCGCCCTGGGCATGGCCGAACAGCTCGTGCTCGATGTGCTCGGGCGACATGGTCGCGCAGTTGACCGGCACGAACGGGCCCTGCCGGCGCGGGCTGTTGCGGTGCAGCGCCAGCGCGGCCAGTTCCTTGCCGGTGCCCGACTCGCCGCACAGCAGCACCGTGCTGTTAACCGCCGCCACGCGCTGCAGCGCCGACTGCAGGCCCTTGATCGCGATCGAGCGGCCGACCAGGCCGTCGGCCGCCGGCGTGCGCTGCGACAGCGCGCGCTTGAGCACCCAGTTCTCGCGCTGCAGCCGGGCGCGCTCCAGGCCGCGGCGCACCGCGTTGAGGATCTGCGTGACGCGGAAGGGCTTGAGGATGAAGTCGCTGGCACCGGCGCGCAGCGCCTCGATGGCCGTGTCGAGGTCGGCGAAGGCGGTGATCAGCACCACCTCGCCGCCGTAGCCCTGCTCGCGCAGTTCGCGCAGCCAGGCGATGCCGTTCTTGCCGGGCAGCGTGATGTCGAGGATCAGCAGGTCGAAGCGGTGGCGCTTGACCAGTTCGTCGCCGGCCTCGGCGTCGGCGGCGCTGTGCACCTCGCCGCAGCGGCTGGCCAGGGTCTTCTCGAGGAAGTTGCGCATGCCGGCTTCGTCGTCGACGACGAGCACATGGGCCAGCGGCCATTCGGGCGGGGTGGGGGTCGAGGACATCGGAGCGGGAACAGACGAGCGCGCTACTGTGGCACAGACGCCGCAACCGGCTCGATGGCGGCACCCGATGGCCCCGTGTTTACCCGCAGGCATCCTGAGTCGCGCGCGACAAGTTGTCGCACTGGGTCGGCAAAGGCCGGAGCGACATCTTGTCGCGGTTGCGATGGGGTGTTTGCGAGGGTTCGCCGCGGGCCGGAGCGGCGGATTGCATGGCTAAGATATGCAAACTCTTGCACAAGAGCCTATGTTGGATCGCGCACAGGAGCCCGCCATGGACAAGCCCACTTCGAAGCTCTCCCGCCGCACCGTCTTTGCCGGTGCCGGCACTGCCGGCGCCCTCGCCGCTGCCGCGGCCCTGCTGCCGAAGGCGACCGTCGAAGCCCCCGTGGCCGAAACGAAGCCCGAAGCCGACACCGCCAAGGGCGGCTACCAGGTCACGCAGCACGTGCTGCGCTACTACCAGACCACGCGGGTCTGAGCCCACCCACTTTCCCGGCGGGCCGCGAGCGCCTGCCGCTGCACGTCCAAGGAGTTCCCATGCTGCTCACGCGCAAGTCGTCGTCCACTGCGGGTTCGGCCTCGTCGCTGGTGTCCAGCCTCGCCCGCGGGGTGTCGCGCGCGATCCCGACGATGGATCGCCGCTCCTTCCTGCGCCGCTCAGGCCTCGGCGTCGGTGCCGGCATCGCGGTGTCCCAGCTCACGCTGGTGAAGAAGGCGCAGGCCGCCGACCCGGCCAAGGCCGCCTCGGGTGACCAGAAGGTCGTCGTCAAGCGCACCGTGTGCGGCCACTGCTCGGTGGGCTGCGCGATCGACGCGGTGGTCGAGAACGGCGTCTGGGTGCGCCAGGAGCCGGTGTTCGACTCGCCGATCAACCTCGGCGCGCACTGCGCCAAGGGCGCAGCGGTGCGCGAGCACGGCCACGGCGAGTTCCGGCTCAAGTACCCGATGAAGCTCGTCAACGGCAAGTACGAGCGCATCAGCTGGGACCAGGCGCTCGACGAGATCAGCGCCAAGATGCTCGAGCTGCGCAAGCAGAGCGGGCCGGATTCGATCTTCGTCGTCGGCTCCTCCAAGCACAACAACGAGCAGAGCTATCTGCTGCGCAAGTGGATGAGCCTGTGGGGCAGCAACAACTGCGACCACCAGGCGCGCATCTGCCACAGCACCACTGTCGCGGGCGTCGCGAACACCTGGGGCTACGGCGCGATGACCAACTCCTACAACGACATGCAGAACGCCAAGGCGGCGCTGTACATCGGCTCGAACGCCGCCGAGGCGCACCCGGTGTCGATGCTGCACGTGCTGCACGCGAAGGAGAACGGCTGCAAGATGATCGTCGTCGATCCGCGCTTCACGCGCACGGCGGCCAAGGCCGACCAGTACGTGCGGCTGCGTTCGGGCACCGACATCCCGTTCCTGTTCGGCGTGCTGTACCACGTCTTCAAGAACGGCTGGGAAGACAAGAAGTACATCGAGGA
This sequence comes from Variovorax sp. YR752, assembly GCF_943372545.1. Classification (NCBI taxonomy): domain Bacteria; kingdom Pseudomonadati; phylum Pseudomonadota; class Betaproteobacteria; order Burkholderiales; family Comamonadaceae; genus Variovorax; species Variovorax sp. YR752. The sequence goes on from NZ_CALRZC010000005.1 coordinate 22,777, forward strand.
CCGTGTCTACGGCATGGAGAAGGTCCGCGAGGACGTGCTCGCCAAGTGGACGCCGGACAAGGTCCAGGAGGCCTGCGGTGTCGACGAGGCCACCTGCCTGCAGGTCGCCCGGACGATGGCCGAGAACCGCCCGAGCACCATCGTGTGGTGCATGGGCCAGACCCAGCACACCATCGGCAACGCGATGGTGCGCGCCTCGTGCATCCTTCAGCTGGCACTGGGCAACATCGGCACCAGCGGCGGTGGCGCGAACATCTTCCGCGGCCATGACAACGTGCAGGGCGCCACCGACGTCGGCCCGAACCCGGATTCGCTGCCCGGCTACTACGGCCTGGCCGAAGGCTCCTTCAAGCACTTCGCGAACACCTGGAAGGTGGATTTCGAGTGGATGAAGAAGCAGTACGCGCCGGGCATGATGACCAAGCCGGGCATGACGGTGTCACGCTGGATCGACGGCGTGCTCGAGAAGAACGAACTGATCGACCAGGACAGCAACCTGCGCGGCCTGTTCTTCTGGGGCCATGCGCCGAACTCGCAGACCCGCGGTCTGGAGATGAAGAAGGCGATGGACAAGCTCGACCTGATGGTCGTGGTCGATCCCTTCCCGAGTGCCACCGCCGCCCTGGCGGCGATGCCCGGCAAGCCCGAGGACCAGAACCCGAACCGCGCCGTCTACCTGCTGCCGGCGACGACGCAGTTCGAGACCAGCGGCTCGTGCACCGCCTCCAACCGATCGATCCAGTGGCGCGAGCAGGTTATCGAGCCGCTGTGGGAGAGCCGCACCGACCACATGATCATGTACCAGCTGGCGCAGAAGCTGGGCTTCGCCAACGAACTGGTGAAGAACTACAAGATGGTCAAGGGCAAGGGCGGCATGGACGAGCCCGAGGTCGAGTCCATCCTTCGCGAGATCAACGCCAGCGTCTGGACCATCGGCTACACCGGCCAGAGCCCGGAGCGCCTGAAGGCGCACATGCGCAACATGAACGTCTTCGACGTGAAGACGCTGCGCGCCAGGGGCGGTATCGACAAGGAGACCGGCTACAACCTGGACGGCGACTACTTCGGCCTGCCCTGGCCTTGCTACGGCACGCCGGCGCTCAAGCATCCGGGCTCGCCGAACCTGTACGACACCTCCAAGTCTGTGATGGAGGGCGGCGGCAACTTCCGTGCGAACTTCGGCGTCGAGCGCGAGGGTGTCTCGCTGCTGGCCGGTGACGGCTCGCACAGCAAGGGCGCCGACCTGACCACCGGCTACCCCGAGTTCGACCATCTGCTGCTGAAGAAGCTCGGCTGGTGGGACGACCTCACCGATGCCGAGAAGAAGGCTGCCGAGGGCAAGAACTGGAAGACCGATCCGTCGGGCGGCATCATCCGCGTGGCGATGCAGGTGCACGGCTGCCACCCGTTCGGCAACGCCAAGGCGCGGGCCCTCGTGTGGAACTTCCCGGACCCGGTGCCGCAGCACCGCGAGCCGCTGTACAGCAACCGCCCGGACCTGATCGCCAAGTACCCGACGCACGACGACAAGAAGGCCTTCTGGCGCCTGCCGACGCTGTTCAAGACCGTGCAGGAGAAGAACAAGGACATCGGCAAGACCTTCCCGCTGATCATGACCAGCGGCCGCCTCGTCGAGTACGAAGGCGGCGGCGACGAGACGCGCTCCAACCCGTGGCTGGCCGAGCTGCAGCAGGAGATGTTCGTCGAGATCAACCCGAAGGTCGCCAATGACCGCGGCATCCGCAACGGCGAGTTCGTCTGGGTGAAGACGCCGCCGATGGCCGCCGTGCCCGAGTTCAAGGGCCTGCGCGTGAAGGCGCTGGTCACCGAGCGCGTCAACGAGGAGACGGTGTTCCTGCCGTTCCACTTCGCCGGCCGCTGGGGTGGCGTCGACCTCGGGCCGTACTACCCGACCGGCGCGGCGCCGGTGGTGCGTGGCGAATCGGTCAACACCGCGACGACCTACGGCTACGACAGCGTGACGATGATGCAGGAAACCAAGACGACGCTCTGCCAGATCGAGCGCGCAGCCTGAGCGACGAAGGAGAACACGACATGGCAAGAATGAAGTTCATCTGCGATGCCGAGCGCTGCATCGAGTGCAACGGCTGCGTCACCGCCTGCAAGGCCGAGCACGACGTGCCCTGGGGCGTGAACCGCCGCCGGGTGGTCACGCTCAACGACGGCGTGCCCGGCGAGCGCAGCATCTCGGTGGCCTGCATGCACTGTTCCGACGCGCCCTGCATGGCGGTCTGCCCGGTCGACTGCTTCTACCGCACCGACGAGGGGGTGGTGCTGCACGACAAGGACACCTGCATCGGCTGCGGCTACTGTTCCTACGCCTGCCCGTTCGGCGCGCCGCAGTTCCCGACCAACGGCACCTTCGGCCTGCGCGGCAAGATGGACAAGTGCACCTTCTGCGCCGGCGGCCCCGAAGCCAACGGCTCCGAAGCGGAGAACGACAAGTACGGCCGCAACCGCCTCGCCGAAGGCAAGCTGCCGGCCTGCGCCGAGATGTGCTCGACCAAGGCGCTGCTCGGCGGCGACGGCGACGTGGTGGCGGACATCTTCCGCACCCGCGTGCTGACGCGCGGCAAGGGCTCCGAAGTCTGGGGCTGGGGAACGGCCTACGGCAAGCCCGCATCGGGCGGTGCCGCACAACCGAAGGCGGAGACCACCAAGTCATGATGCAACGGACCCTGATCGTCCTCGCGCTGGCAGCCGGCCTGGCGGCTTGCGGCGAGAAGCCGCAGACCGCGACCGCCAAGAAGTCCGACAGCAAGCCCTGGGAAGCGGCGCAGAACAGCTTTGTCACCGGCGACTGGAAAGCCGGCGACCAGGCGAGCTGGGAGGCCCAGATGAAGGCGCGCGCCCAGGGCCAGAACGAGTACTCGCGCGCCCCGGCGCAGAAGTGAGCTTGCGAAGCGAGGAGAAACCATGCACCGCTTGATGCGCACATTGCTCCTGGCGGCGACGCTGGGTTGGTCGGGGCTGGTCTTCGCCCAGGCTGATGCCACTCCCAAGGCGCCGGCGGCCGATGCCGCGGCGCTGCCGCGCGCCGACGAATCCAACGCCGAACGCAGCAAGTCCCAGCCCGGCAACAACGCGCCGTTCTGGCGCGCCGTGCGCGACTCCGGCAACACCGCCGGCTACACCTCGCTGCCCGGCGCCGAGAAGGGCGTGCTGATCCAGCCGTTCGTGCAGTACCCTGGCTCGCAGTTCACCAACGCCGGCGAAGCCTGGCGGCAGGTGCGCAACCGCTGGATCGTTCCCTACGGCGGCTCGTTGCTGCTGATCGTCACCGGCGCCATCGCGCTGTTCTACTGGCGCAAGGGCATGCTCGGCGGCCACGAGCCCGACACCGGCCGCAAGGTCGAACGCTTCACGCCCTTCGAGCGCAGTGCGCACTGGGCCAACGCGATCGCCTTCGTCGTGCTGGCCGTTTCCGGCATCGTGATGGCCTTCGGCAAGTACTTCCTGCTGCCGGTGATCGGCAGCACGCTGTTCGGCTGGCTGACCTACGCGCTGAAGACGGCGCACAACTTCGCCGGGCCGCTGTTCGCGGTGTCGCTGCTGGTGGTGATCATCACCTTCGTGCGCGACAACATTCCCAACGGCTCCGACATCAAGTGGGTGCTCAAGGGAGGCGGGCTGCTCGGCGACCACGAGATCCCGTCGCACCGCTTCAACGGCGGCGAGAAAGTGCTGTTCTGGGCCGGCGTGTTCCTGTTCGGCCTGGTGGTGGTCGGCTCCGGGCTGGTGCTCGACAAGCTGATTCCGGGCCTGGGCTACTCGCGCGGCGACATGCAAGTGGCGCACATGATCCATGCGGTGGCCGCCGTGATCATGATGGCCATGTTCCTCGGCCACATCTACATGGGCACGATCGGCATGCAGGGCGCCTTCCAGGCGATGCGCACTGGCTATGTCGACGAGGCCTGGGCCAAGGAGCACCACGAGCTCTGGCACGACGACATCCGCGCCGGCAAGATCCCGGCCCAGCGCAGCACCCCGGCCGGTGGCGGTGTGCCCGCCGCCCAGTCCTGAACCCACACGACGCCGAACGACCATGCGCCAACTCCTGATCGCCCTCGCCAGCATGACCCTCACCGCAGCCGCCGTGGCCAAGCTGCCGCCGCCCTCCGACGAAGCCAAGGCCAAGGCGGCCGAGGCAGCCGCCAAGACGGCGCACGGCAACAGGGTGGCGAGCTTCCAGCTGTGCCGCTCGATGGAGAAGGTGGCGGCGCGCTACCAGGCCGAGGCTGGCAAGGCGGGCAAGACCGTCAACAAGCCGACCGAAACCGCTGCCTGTGCCGACCAGGGGCCGTTCGTGCCGCCGGGCGCGGCGTCCGCCGCACCGGCCAAGAAGAGCTGATCCGGCGTCGAAGCGCCGAACTCGAGGGCCGCTGGATCAGCGGCCCTTTCGTTTGGCGCCGAATGCCTGGCCTGCCTCGTTCCCGTAGAGTTCCGCCATGACCGTTCGTCTCACCCAGGCCAGCGCGCCGCTGATGCAGACCATCGCGGTGCGCGACGAGTTCGGCGTCACCCGCGACATTGCCATTCCCGCGGAGCGGGCGCTCACCGTCTTCGTCGACAAGCGCGAACTGGTCACGCTGATGACGCTGGGCGCTGCACCCGAACTGCTGGTGCTCGGCTACCTGCGCAACCAGCGCCTGGTCGAAGGCGTCGAGCACATCGAGTCGGTCACCGTCGACTGGGAGGTGCAGGCGGCGGCGGTGGCCACACGCGGTGGCATCGAGCGTTTCGAGGAGAAGACGGCCAAGCGCGTGGTGACCACCGGCTGCGGCCAGGGCACCGTGTTCGGCGACCTGATGGGCGACCTCGACCGGATCGTGCTGCCCCCGCCGGCACAGGCACGACTCAGCCAGTCCATGCTCTACGGCCTGCTCGATGCGGTGCGGCGCCAGGAGAGCACCTACAAGTCGGCCGGCTCGGTGCACGGCTGCGCGCTGTTCCGCCAGGACGAACTGCTGATGTTCGTCGAGGACGTGGGCCGCCACAACGCGATCGACACCATTGCCGGCTGGATGTGGCTGAACGGCGTGGACGGCGGCGACAAGGTCTTCTACACGACGGGGCGGCTGACCAGCGAGATGGTCATCAAGTCGGCACAGATGGGCGTGCCGATCATCGTCTCGCGCAGCGGCATCACGCAGATGGGCCACGAGCTCGCGAATCAGCTCGGCCTGTGCCTGTTCGGCCGAGCGACCAACCGGCACTTCATCTGCTATTCGGGCTTCGACCGCTTCGACGCCCAGCCGGAACCGCCGCGTCCCGCGGCAGCGGCTTGATCAGGCGATACGCGCCAGGTCGCGCATCATGGTCGGGCCGGCGCGCCGCTCGATTTCCGCGAGCAGTTCCTTGCCCCAGCCGAGCGAGAACAGCGCCTCGGCGGTGACGAACATCGGGCCGACCAGCAGGCCGATCAGGTCGTCGACGAAGGCCGGCTTGCGGCCCTCGTACCAGTGGCCGACGAACTGGATCGCCCAGCCGACCACGAAGAAGCCGATGCCCCAGGCCAGCCAGGCGCCGGTGCCGCTGTCGCCGACGCGATGGGCCAGAGCGATCAGCACGCCGACGGCCGCGGTGACCGCCAGGCCGAGTTGCAGGTTGCCGCGGGTCAGGTACCAGATGGCGACGGCCGCGAAGACGATCCAGGCCGGTGTGAGGGCCACGCCGGCGAGCATGAACGCCGGCTTGGCGAGCAGCACGCCGACCGCGAAGACGATCATCGGCACGCCGACGAAGTGGCTGGCGATGTTGCGCCGGTCGCGGTGGTACATCGCATACTGGCTCAGGAGTTCGGTCGCGCCGCGCATGGGTCTCTCCGCAAAACAATCACTTTCAGCCGCAACTGTGGCACAGCTTCGCCCGGGTGTGCGCCGCGTGGTCCCTAAAATGCACGCATACCACCCGGAAATGCGCACATGAGCATCAAGAGCGACAAGTGGATCCGGCGCATGGCCGAGCAGCACGGCATGATCGAGCCGTTCGAGCCGGGGCAGGTGCGTCATGCGCCCGATGGCCACAAGATCGTCAGCTACGGCACCAGCAGCTACGGCTATGACATCCGCTGCGCGCCCGAGTTCAAGGTCTTCACCAACATCCACTCGACGGTGGTCGACCCGAAGAACTTCGACGAGAAGAGCTTCGTCGACATCGAGGCCGACGTCTGCATCATCCCGCCGAACAGCTTCGCACTGGCGCGCACGGTGGAGTACTTCCGCATCCCGCGCAGCGTGCTGACCATCTGCCTGGGCAAGAGCACCTATGCGCGCTGCGGCATCATCGTCAACGTCACGCCCTTCGAGCCCGAGTGGGAAGGCTTCGTGACGCTGGAGTTCAGCAACACCACGCCGCTGCCGGCGAAGATCTACGCGGGTGAAGGCTGCGCCCAGGTGCTGTTCTTCGAGAGCGACGAGGTCTGCGAAACCAGCTACAAGGACCGGGGCGGCAAGTACCAGGGCCAGCGTGGCGTGACGCTGCCCAAGACCTGAAGCCCCTCGACATGCGGACCTGACCAGGAGACGGCGATGAAATGGGAAGGCAACCGCGAGAGCGAGAACGTCGAGGACGGGCGCAGCAGTGGCGGCGGCCGACTGCCCGGCGGCGTGCGGCTGGGCGGCGGGCGCGGCATCGGCCTGGGCACGATCGCCGTCGCGCTGGTTGCCGGCTGGATCTTCGGCATCAACCCGCTGACCATCCTCGGCGCCCTCAGCGGTGGCGACATCGGTGGCGCGCCGGTGCAGTCGGCCCCGGCCGGCCGGCCGCCGGCGGACGACACGATGGCACGCTTCGTCTCGGTCGTGCTGGCCGATACCGAAGACGTCTGGCGCGCCCAGTTCCAGCAGATGGGCGGCACCTACCGCGAACCCAAGCTGCGCCTGTTCCGCGGCGCCGAGGCCACCGCCTGCGGCACGGGCCAGGCCGCGATGGGGCCGTTCTACTGCCCGGGCGACGAGAAGGTCTACATCGACCTGAGCTTCTACGAGACCATGCGCACCCAGCTCGGCGCGCCGGGCGACTTCGCCCAGGCCTACGTGATCGCCCATGAGGTCGGCCACCATGTGCAGAACCTGATGGGCATCACCGGCAAGGTCGAATCCATGCGCGGTCGCAGCAGCGAGGTCCAGGCCAACGCGATGAGCGTGCGGCTGGAACTGCAGGCTGACTGCTTTGCCGGCGTATGGGCGCATCACGCGCAGAAGACGCGGCAGATCCTCGAGCAGGGCGACCTGGAAGAGGCGCTGAACGCCGCCAGCCGCATCGGCGACGACGCGCTGCAGCGCCAGTCCAGCGGCACGGTGCGGCCGGAGAGCTTCACGCATGGAAGCAGCGCGCAGCGCGTGCGCTGGTTCAAGACCGGCATGCAGTCCGGCAGCGTGCAGCAGTGCAATACCTTCGAGGCGCGCCAACTCTGAACTGACGCCTCGGCGCCGCGGCGTCTCAGCGCAGCAGCAGCACCCAGTCGCAGCGCAGCCGGCCGCTGCGGTGCAGGCGTTCTCGCCAGGCCACGTAGCGGCCAGGCGCGAAGACCAGCAGGGCGGCGAACAGGGCGGCCACGTCCCACTGCAGCAGCCAGGCGGTCGGCGTGCCGACCCAGCCGACCATCCACAGCGTCAGGATCGCCGTCCACACCTGGCCTTCCAGCGGATGGTCGTGCTGGTGGCGCAGGTGCCAGTCGCGCAAGTCCTGGAACTGGTCTAGGGTCACGGCGCATCCCCTTCCGGCAGTGGATGCGCTCAGTGTAAGTTTCGCGTCAGCCGCCGGGAAGCCCCGCGGCCTGCCGGAAACCCGCCCTCCGCTCTTGACCTTCGTCAGTACGTGCCGGGCACCAGGATCGAGCGGTCGACGTTGGTCAGTTGCGTGTGGCCGCAGAAGGCCATGCTCACGTCGAGCTCCTTGTGGATGATCTGCAGCGCCTTGGTGACGCCGGCCTCGCCCATCGCGCCCAGGCCGTAGACCATCGCCCGGCCGATCATCGTGCCGCGCGCGCCCAGCGCCCATGCCTTGAGCACGTCCTGGCCGCTGCGGATGCCGCCGTCCATCCAGACCTCGGTCTTGTTACCGACCGCCTCGACGATCGCCGGCAGCGCGCGGATGCTGCTCGGCGCGCCGTCGAGCTGGCGGCCGCCGTGGTTGCTGACGACGATCGCATCGGCGCCCGCATCGACCGCGAGGCGCGCGTCCTCGACCTCCATGATGCCCTTGAGGATCAGCTTGCCGCCCCATTGCTTCTTGACCCATTCGACGTCGGCCCAGGACAGGCGCGGGTCGAACTGTTCGTTCGTCCAGGCGGCCAGCGAACTCATGTCGCTGACGCCCTTGACGTGGCCGACGAGGTTGCGGAAGGTGTGCCGCCTCGTGCCGGCCATGCCCAGGCACCAGCGCGGCTTGGTCATCAGGTTGACGATGTTGCGCAGCGTCGGCCGCGGCGGTGCGGTCAGGCCGTTCTTCAGGTCCTTGTGGCGCTGCCCGATCACCTGCAGGTCCAGCGTCAGCACCAGTGCGCTGCACTTGGCGGCCTTGGTGCGTTCGATCATGCGCGCCATCGCGTCGCGGTCGCGCATCATGTAGAGCTGGAACCAGAACGGCGCGCTGGTGTGCTCGGCGATGTCCTCGATCGAGCAGATGCTCATCGTCGACAGCGTGAACGGGATGCCGAACTTCTCGGCGGCACGCGCCGCGTGAATCTCGCCGTCGGCATGCTGCATGCCGGTCAGGCCGACCGGCGCGATCGCCACCGGCATCTTCGCGGCCTGGCCGACCATGGTCGTCGCGGTGGAGCGGTTCTCCATGTTGACCGCGACGCGCTGGCGCAGCTTGATGCCCTGGAAGTCGCTCTCGTTGGCGCGGTAGGTGCCTTCGGTCCACGAGCCCGAGTCGGCGTAGTCGTAGAACATGCGCGGCACACGCTTCTCGGCGAGCACGCGCAGGTCCTCGATGTTGGTGATGACGGTCATCGCCTGTCTCCTGTTCTGGTTGACGGCGATGCTAGCGGCGAGCGTCGAGGCGAAGCCGGAAAGATTTTCAGGCGCGTCCCGAAACCAGCGCTGCCGCAGCGCGCGCGGCCTCCTCGCATTCGGCGCGCAGCCAGGCCGCAAAGTCGGCCGCCGGCCCCTGCGCGGCGTGCGGCAGCAGGTAGTAGCGCCAGGCCGGCGCCGCACCGATGCCGAACAGCGGCCGCAGCGCGCCGCTGGCGAGCCAGTGCCGCGCCAGGCTGGGCCGCGCCAGCGCGATGCCCTGGCCGCTGACGGCGGCTTCCAGTGTCAGGCCGAGGTCGACCAGCTTCATGCCCTGTGCCGGTTCGCCCCAGTCCAGCCCCGCAGCGGCGAACCACGGCGCCCAGGGCTCGAGCGGCGTGCGCAGCAGCGGCGCCTGCTGCAGGTCGCGCGGCTCACGCAGCGGCGGCAGGCGCTGCAGCAGCGCCGGTGCGGCCACCGGCACGACGCGCTCGTCCAGCAAGGGCTCGCCGCCATGCGCGGCCGGGTCGCCGTGGCGCACTTCCACGTCGGCCTCGGTCGCCGCCGCGTCGAGGTAGGGAATCGACAGCACCACCTCGAGCTCGACCTCGGGGTGCGCCGCGGTGAAGCGCTCCAGCGCCGGCACCAGGATCTGCCGTGCGAAGGTCGGCGGCGCGCTGATGCGCAGCCGCTCGATGCGCTGCGCGGTGCGCCGGTGCAGCGGCACGGCGGCGAGCAGCCCGAGCGCCGCCCCGACCTGCGCGAGGTACTCCTTTCCGGTGGCGGTGAGCGCCAGTGCCTTCGCGCCGCGGGTGAACAGCGGCGTGCCGAGCAGGTCTTCCAGCGCGGCGATGCGCTTGCCCACCGCGCTGGCGGTGACGTTCAGCTCGTCGGCCGCACGCTCGAAGCTGCCCAGCCGCGCGGCGGCCTCGAAGGCACGCAGGCCTTCGATGGAGGGGAAGCGGACGTCCGGGGAAGCGGCCATGGCGCGATTGTCGCCAAGGCCGGCGGCTTCATTGGCGGAGTTCAGTTCCGGCGGCGGCGCGGAACGAAGTTGAGCTGGCCGGCGAGTGCCAGCGGCGCCGACTCGATCTGGGCACGGATCGCTGCCTGGTCCTGCAGCTGGTCGGGGTGCCACAGCGTGAGGTCGACCGGCCCCTCGGGCACGTTCTCGATGCGCGCCACGCCGCTGGCGTCGGTCTTGGCGAACCACGGCGTCGGGCTGACGTAGACCTGCCCGCGCATCGACGAATGCAGGTGGCAGCCCAAGCCGATCGGCCCGCTCTTCTCCATCTTCACGTCGATCTGGGTCATGCCGCTCTTCTTGCGGCGCACGGCATTCGGGTTCTGATAGTCGTCGTCGCTGCTGGCAGCCCCCTCGGCAGCGTCCAGGCGCAGCTCGAAGTTCTGCACCGGTGGCACCGCACCCAGCGGCCCGGTCGGCTGCGAGCGCACGTGATGGTCGTAGCCGTCGCGGTTGACGAAGCGCAGTGTGCTGCCCATGGTCACCACGGTGAGGAAGGGCTGGAACTTCAGACCTTGCTGGACGATGGTCGCGGTCACCGGCGCGTTCGTGACGACCGGGCGGATCGGCATGTCGACCAGCACCACCACGTCGGGCGCGGGCTTGCCGTCCTTGTCGGTCACCGTGATCTGCAGCGCGCCGGCCTGGGCGAGCAGGGCGGCGCCGGCCAGTGCAGTGGCAATCAGGGGTCGCTTCATGGGTGTGTTCCTCAAGGCGTGTTGGCGATGTCGCGGTGCACCGGCGCGGGCTGCGCGAGCAGGCGATTCTGAGCGCGGAACGGGATGCCCTGCGCAGCCATCGCGTCCTGCAGCGCCTCGACCAGCGCGTTGAAGTCGCCGCGGGTGATGTCCATGCCGTCGTGCGCCTCCTTCATGCCCGGGCCGTCGCGGCGGCAGGGGCCGCCCGGGACCGCGCAGAACTGCAGCACGAGCTGCTTCTTCACGGCATCCTGGTTGGCGTCCTCGAAAAGGGGGCACATGCGTTCGTCGGTGCGCAGCCGGGTCATGACGTCGTCCATCAGGCGGGCCAGCCGAAGCTTGGCGCCGATCTCGTGCCCAGTGGCGCAGGCGAGCGTGGCACGAAGTCACGCGGCGGGCCGGCGCAACGCTCAATCGGCTGGATGCAGGTCGAACAGCGGCAGGCCGTAACGGCCCTCGGGCTCGGCCGCGCGGGGCGGCGACGGCTCGGGCGCCGGTGGCAGCGGCGCGACCAGGTCGCTCAGCCTGGCCAGCGCACCGGCGCGCACGCCGAGCAGGCGCAGCCGCCGCGACAGGTCGACACGCTTCAGGCACTCGCCCGCCGCGCGGCGGATGGCGCGTGCGTCCATCGTGTGCGCCGGCAGCGTCAGGTCGCGCGTCACCGACTTGAAGTCGTCGAAGCGCAGCTTGATGCCGATGGTCTTGCTCGCGTAGCCCTTGCGCGCCAGGTCGCCGGCGAGTTCGATGCACAGCTCGGTGAAGATGCCCGACAGCGTGTTGCGATCGCGCACCGCATGCAGGTCGCGCTCGAAGGTGGTCTCGCGGCTGATCGACACCGGTTCGCTGTGGGTGACCACTTCGCGCTCGTCGCGCCCATGCGAGATCTCGTGCAGCCAGCGCCCGTAGTTGGCACCGAAGTGCTGGACCAGGAAGGCCGGCTCGGCGGCGGCGATGTCGCCCACCGTGTGCAGGCCGAGCGCGGCGAGCCGCTCGCTCGCCTTCGGCCCGATTCCGTTGACCTTGCGCGCGGCCAGCGGCCAGATGCGCGCCGGGATGTCCTCGAAGTCGAGCAGGGTCAGGCCGTCGGGCTTGTCGAGCTCGGAGCACAGCTTGGACAACAGCTTGTTCGGCGTGATGCCGACGGAGCAGCTCAGGCCGGTGGCCTCGCGCACCGCGTCCTTCAGGCGCTGGCCGATGGCGCGGCCGCCGTCCGCCAGCGCGCCGGGCAGTTCCGTCAGGTCGATGTAGATCTCGTCGATGCCGCGGTCTTCGACGAGCGGCGCGATCTCGCGCACCGCCGCCTTGAACAGGCGGGAGTAGCGGCGGTACTCGTCGAAGTCGACCGGCAGCAGGATGGCGTCGGGCGCGAGCTGCGCCGCCTTCATCGTGCCCATGGCCGAGAAGACGCCGAGCGCTCGTGCCTCGTAGGTGCTGGTGGTGATGACGCCGCGGCCGGTGTAGTCGCGCAGCCGGAAGAAGCGGCGCGTGCCGTCGGGCAGGGTTTCGGGCTGGTGGCGGCGGCCGCCGCCGATCACCACCGGCAGGCCGCGCAGTTCCGGGTAGCGCAGCAGTTCGACCGACGCGTAGAAAGCGTCCATGTCGAGGTGCGCGATCAGGCGCCGCGTGACCGAGCTGTCGCCGAAGCTGTACATCCATACAGCATAGCGAGCGCGGGCGGCGCCGGCAAGGCGCGCAACGAACCGACAGGGGGAGGAATCAGGCCTGGATGACGCCGCCGGGCAGGCCGCGGTCGGCGCTGCCTTGCGGCGAGTAGACGGCCGCCGCGTCGCGCGGCATCAGCACGTCCATGGCGCGGTCGAGCGCGGCAGTGGCGCGCGACAGCGACTCGCGTTGCGCGGCCACCAGGCCGCTGGTGCGGGCCAGGCGCTGGCGCAGCGCGGGAGAGATCGGGCCGCTCTTCGCGGCGCGGGCGAACAGGTCGACCGCGGCGGTCAGCGTGCGGTGCAGTTCGTCGGCCTGCTGCTCGATGCCGACGGCATCGCGCTCGCGCAGGGCTTCGCCAAGCGCAGCGAGTCGGTCATCGACGGCCACCAGCGCCGCGTCGAGGCGCGGATCGGTGACGGCGGCGGGCAGCGGCGTGCTCATTCGGGCATTCAGCGCTGCGCCTTGCCCAGCAGTTCCTGGGCGTTGGCGATCAGCTTGTCGGCGATCAGCTCGGCGTTGACCTTGTAGCTGCCGTCGGCGATGGCTTGCGAGATGCGCTCGACCTTGGCGGCGTCGAAGTCCGCCGTGCTGCCGGCGGCCAGCGTGCTGGCTGCGCTGGACAGTTCGACCTTCGCGCTCGGGTCGGCAGCAGCCGCTCCGGCAGCACCAGCGGCCTGCTTGGCTGCCTCGGCCGTGGCCTTGGCCGGCGCACCGGTCTTGTCGGCCGGGACGACGTTGCGTTTTTCTGCAGGATTGCCGATCTTCATGGTGTTCTCCTGAAGGAGGAGCCGGAGCGTTCCCCGACCTTGATGTCCGGGTTATCGGAGCCGCCGTGCGTGACTTTAGGCTCTTTTCGCGGATCTCCCTCGTTCGTGGGGGTGAAGCGTGTCACGGATTCACCTCCACGCGGCGCTCGCCGACGGCTTGCGCCGTGAGGATGCGCCCACTTTCGGTACGAATGCGCACCGGCAGGCCCTCGGTGCCCGGCGTCAGCGCCTGGCCTTCGCCGGAGACGCGGAAGCCCGGGCCTTGCGCCACCACCTGAACCACCTCGCCAGCGGCGAACCACTGGCGCGGTTTCAGGTGCGACTGGCGCAGGCTGCGCCCGGCCGGCAGCGGTCGATCGATCGTGCGGCCGATCGCCAGAGCCGGCTGGAACAGCGCATTCGATGTGTCTTCGGCCAGATCGACCTCGGCTTGAGCCAGGTCGCCTTCGACCAGTGTGGTGCCGGCCGACAGCGCACGCGTGGCCACCAGGGCCGGCGCGAACACCCTCACGGTGACCGGCAGGTAGACGTTCCAGCGTGTGGGGCCCTTCAGGCAGCGAATGCCGATGCGGCTGCGCCCCCACAGGCGTGCGTTGGCAGGCAGGTAGGGCTCGATCTGATCGCAGGGGGCCAGGCGCAGCCGCGGGTCGAGCGCGCCGACCTCGATCTCGACGCGGCGGCCCTGCCCGGCTCGCAGCGCGGTGTTCGCAAACTGTCTGGCCTGCTGCTGCAGAAGGTTCTCCTGGGCCTGGGCAGGCGCCGGCAGCAGCGCGAACAGCGCCGCCAGCGCGGTGATCCGCAGCCAGACATGCCAGGTGAAAGCCCATGAGTGCATGTGATCACTGTAGGACGGCGGGCACCAGCGCAAGGGCGCGAAATGGCGCCGGAAGACCTTGCTTATCCCGCTTATGTCCGGCGGGGCGCTGAACAGAATCCTGTCACATCGCCTTACCCGGTTTCCGGACGGCGCCACTGACACAGGACGAGCGCGACCATGCTGAACCGCCTCACCGCATCGCTGGACTTCCACGGCCAGGCGCTCACGCTGCGCTCGGAGCGGCAGCGCCTGCTCGCCAGCAACATCGCCAACGCCGACACGCCGGGCTACATCGCCCGCGACATGGATTTCGCCGCCGCGCTGCGCCAGGCGACAGGCCAGTCCAACGTCGCCTCGACGCTGGCCGCGCCGGCCGCCGGCCACATCGCCGCGGCCACCGGCGCGCGCGCCGAACCCAACCTGCTCTATTCGAGCGCCAGCCAGACCAACCTCGACCGCAACAGCGTCGACATGGACCGCGAGCGCGCCGCCTTCGCCGACAACAGCGTGAAGTACGAAGCCACGCTGCGCTTCATCAACGGCAACGTGCGCACGATGCTCGACGCCATCAAGGGCCAGTAAGGAGTCGCTTCATGTCGATGTTCAACATCTTCAACGTCTCGGGCAGCGCGGCCAGCGCGCAGAGCCAGCGCCTGAACGTGGTGGCGAGCAACCTCGCCAATGCCGACACCGTGGCCGGCCCCGACGGCCAGGCCTACAAGGCGCGTCAGGTGGTGTTCCAGACCGAGCTGATGGGTCAGGTCGGCGCGGCCGGCGTGCGCGTCAGCACCATCCAGGAAGACCAGACGCAAGGCCGCCGTGTGCACGACCCCAAGCACCCGGGCGCCGACGCCGAGGGCTACGTCACCTACAGCAACGTCAACCCGGTGGAGGAGATGGTCAACATGATCTCCGCCTCGCGTTCGTACCAGAACAACGTCGAGGTGATGAACACCGCGAAGAGCCTGCTGCTGAAGACGCTGCAGATGGGTCAGTGACCCGCAAGGACTGAAAGCACCCCATGGCCGTCTCCTCCGTCAGCAACACCAGCGCCACCGACCTGGCCGCGCAGTCCGGCAACAACGCCGGCGCCGCCGACCGCTTCCTCAAGCTGCTGGTCGCGCAGATGCAGAACCAGGACCCGCTCAACCCGATGGACAACGCGCAGGTCACCAGCCAGATGGCGCAGATCAACACGGTGACCGGCATCGAGAAGCTCAATACCACGGTGCAGGGCCTGAACAGCCAGTTCGTGCAGATGCAGGCGCTGCAAGGCGCCAGCCTGGTCGGCCGCGACGTCATCGTGCCGGGCAACCTGATGGACATCGCCGACGGCGTCGGCCAGGGCGGCTTCGAGCTGACCTCCGCCGCCGATGCGGTGAAGGTCGAGATCCTCTCCGCCAGCGGCCAGGTGGTGGAGACGATGCAGCTCGGCGCGCAGAGCGCCGGCATGCACAGCTTCGACTGGAACGCCGGCACCGCCACCAACGACAGCGGCCTGCGCTTCCGCGTCACCTCCACGCTCGGCGGCACCACCACCAGCGCGACCACGCTGATGCGCGACACGGTCGATGCGGTCAGCACCAGCGGCACCGGCTTCAACCTCGAGCTCGCGCGGGCGGGCAGCGTCGGCTACGCCGACGTCAAGGCATTCAACTGATCACCCTCAGCGAGGACACCCATGAGCTTCCAGCAAGGCCTCTCCGGACTCAACGCCACCAGCAAGAACCTGGAGGTGATCGGCAACAACGTCGCCAACGCCAACACCTACGGCTTCAAGTCGGCGCGTGCCGAGTTCTCCGACATGTACGCCACCTCGATGAGCGGCACCGGCACCAACAACATCGGCATCGGCGTCAACCTCGCGGCGGTGGCCCAGCAGTTCACGCAGGGCAACATCGTCACCACCGAGAACCCGATGGACCTGTCGCTCAACGGCGCCGGTTTCTTCCAGGTGACCGACGGCCGCAGCCCGATCACCTACACGCGCAACGGCCAGTTCAAGGTCGACCGCGAGGGCTTCGTCGTCAACAACCAGGGCGACAAGCTGATGGGCTACCCGGCCGACGGCAACGGCGTCATCCAGCCGGGCACGGCCGGCCCGCTGCGCATGCCCACCGCCGGCATCGACCCGGCCGCCACCACGACGATGACGCTGGAGATGAACCTCGACGCGCGCGCCGCCACCACGCTGCCGACCGCCGGAGCAGACATCGTCTTCAGCGACCCGCGCACCTACAACAACGCCACCTCGGTGACGGTGTACGACGACAAGGGCCAGGACGTCGCGCTGACCTACTACTTCCAGAAGGCCTCGACCGACACCTGGAACGTCTACGTGACCGCCAACGGCGCGCCGATCAGCGTCGACGGCGCGGGCGACCCGGTCGCCTCGACGACGATCAGCTTCCCGTCCAACGGCGGCACGCCGACGGCGCCGGTGGGCACGGTGGCGCTGAACATCCCGGCCTCGACCAACGCCAACGGGGCGCAGACGCTGGCGATCCCGAACGTGGCGCTCGACCTGTCGGGCGCGACGCAGTACGGCTCCAACTTCGCCGTCACCGACATCAGCCAGAACGGCTACGCGCCGGGCCAGCTGGTGGGCATCCAGTTCGAGGCCAACGGCATCGTCACCGCGCGCTATTCGAACGGCCAGTCCAAGCCGGCCGGCCAGGTGGAGATCGCCACCTTCCGCAACAACCAGGGCCTGCTGCCGATGGGCGGCAACGGCTGGCAGCGCAGCTACGCCTCGGGCGACCCGGTGCTCGGCGTGCCGGGCGACGGCAACCTCGGCGGCATCCAGTCGGGTTCGCTGGAGGAATCCAACGTCGACCTGACCGGCGAGCTGGTCAACATGATGACCGCGCAGCGTGTCTACCAGGCCAACGCGCAGACCATCAAGACGCAGGACCAGGTGCTGCAGACGCTGGTCAATCTCCGCTGATCACACTGAGCGGCACCGACCCGAGCTGAAGGAACGCCATGGATCGAATGATCTATCTGAGCATGTCGGGCGCGAAGGCGACCATGCAGCGCCAGGACGTGCTCGCGAACAACCTCGCGAACGCCTCCACCGTCGGCTTCCGCGCCGAGCTGCACGCCTTCCGCGCCGTGCCGGTGCAAGGCAGCGGTGCCAGCACGCGCGTCTATGCGCTCGAGTCGACGCCCGGCCACGACAGCAGCCCGGGCGTGATCACCAACACCGGACGGCCGCTGGACGTCGCGATGCGCGGCAACGCCTGGCTCGCCGTGCAGGGGCTGGACGGCACCGAGGCCTACACCCGTGCCGGTTCGCTCGAAGTCTCCGCCGACGGCACGCTGATGACCCACGGCGGCCTGACCGTGATGGGCGACGGCGGGCCGATCCAGGTGCCGGCCAACAGCGAGGTCAGCATCGCCGGCGACGGCACCGTCAGCGCACGCGGCGCCAATGGCCGCAACACGGCGGTCGGCCGGCTCAAGCTGGTCACGCCGGAAGAGCCGCTGATCCGCAGCGAGGACGGCCTGTTCCGCGCCGCCGACGGCGACCTGCCGGCCGACGCCACCGCCCGACTGCAGGACGGCGCGCTCGAGGGCAGCAACGTCAGCCCGGTCGAGACCATGGTGGCGATGATCGCCGCCGCGCGCCAGTTCGAGGCACAGATGAAGGCGCTGCAGACCGCGGAAGGCAACGAGAAGGTGGCGGCGCAGCTGCTGTCGATGTCGTGAGCGACAACCCCATCCTGAAAGGAAGCCGATCATGATGCGATCGCTGTGGACCTCGAAGACCGGCATGGAAGCCCAGCAGACCCAGCTGGACGCCATCTCGCACAACCTCGCCAACGCCTCGACCAACGGCTTCAAGAAGTCGCACGTGGTGTTCGAGGACCTGATGTACCAGAACATCCGCCAGGCCGGCGCGAACAGCTCCGAGCAGACCACGCTGCCCACCGGGCTGCAGGTCGGCCTGGGCACACGCGCCGTCGCCAACGTGCGCAGCTTCACGCAGGGCAACCTGCAGCAGAGCAGCAACCCGCTGGACCTGGCGGTGCAGGGCAACGGCTTCTTCGAGATCCAGATGCCCGACGGCACCGTCGGCTACACCCGCGACGGTTCCTTCCAGGTCAGCGCGCAGGGCCAGCTGGTCACCAACAACGGCTACCCGCTGAACCCCGGCATCACGATTCCCGCCACCGCGCAGAGCGTGACGATCGGCAACGACGGCACGGTCAGCGTCGTGCTGCCCGGCAACGCGCAGCCGCAGTCGGTCGGGCAGATCCAGCTCGCCAGCTTCGTCAACCCGGCCGGCCTGGAGCCCAAGGGGCAGAACCTGTACGCCGAGACCGCCGCCTCGGGTGCGCCCAACACCGGCGCGCCGGGCACCAACGCGCTCGGTTCGCTGCGCCAGGGTTTCGTCGAGACCAGCAACGTCAACGTCGTCGAGGAACTGATCGGCATGATCCAGACGCAGCGCGCCTACGAACTCAACTCGAAGGCGATCCAGACTTCGGACCAGATGCTGCAAAAGCTCGGACAACTCTGATGGACGCAATGATCCGAACCGCTGTCACCGCGGCAGCCGTCCTGCTGCTGGCCGGCTGCCAGGTGCTCAACGCGCCGCCCAAGGTCGACGTCGCCGAGCCGACCTCGGCGCTGCCGGCGGCGCAGCCGGCACCGGTGGTCAACAACGGCTCGCTGTTCCAGGCCGCGCAGTACCGGCCGCTGTTCGAGGATCACCGCGCGCGGCTGGTCGGCGACACGCTGACGGTGCAGATCGTCGAGAAGGTCTCGGCCAGCCAGAAGAGCACCAGCAGCATCGACAAGAGCGGCACGGTCAGTGCCGGCATCACCGCGCTGCCGGGCATCGCGCCGAACTCCTTCGGCCGCGCCAGCGCCGCCGGAAACTCGAGCAACACCTACGCCGGCAAGGGCAGCACCGAGAACAGCAACGACTTCTCCGGCACCATCACCGCGACGGTCACCGGCGTGCTGCCCAACGGCCACCTGCTGGTGGCCGGCGAGAAGCAGATCGGCGTCAACCACAACGTCGACGTGCTGCGCTTCTCCGGCCAGGTCGACCCGCGCGCCATCCAGCCGGGCAACAGCGTGCCCAGCGCGCAGATCGCCAACGTGCGCATCGAGCACCGCGGCCGCGGTGCCCAGGCCGAGGCGAACGGAATTGGCTGGCTGGCCCGCTTCTTTTTGAACGTTCTGCCGATTTAAGGCGGCGAAGAATGGGGTCATGGACCATGACTCCACCTCCGACCGCGCAGACCGCACCGACCACGTCGAGCGCCTGATCCGCGCGCTGATCGCGGCGGCCGCGCTGATGGCCAGCGCCGCGCTGTGGTGGCCTGCCACCGCCAACGCCGCGCGCATCAAGGAACTCGCCTCGGTGCAGGGCGTGCGCAGCAACCCGCTGGTCGGCTACGGCCTCGTCGTCGGGCTCGACGGCACCGGCGACCAGACCACCTCCACCCCCTTCACCGCGCAGAGCATCGCCGCGATGCTGCAGCAGATGGGTGTGACCGTGCCCGCCGGCGCGAGCATGCAGCTGAAGAACGTCGCCGCGGTGCTGGTCACCGCGCAGCTGCCACCGTTCGCGCAGCCGGGGCAGACACTGGACGTCAACGTTTCGTCGCTGGGCAACGCCAAGAGCCTGCGCGGCGGCACGCTGATCGCCACGCCGCTGAAGGGCGCCGACGGGCAGATCTACGCGCTGGCACAGGGCAACCTGATCGTCGGCGGCGCCGGCGCCTCGGCGGCCGGCTCGAAGGTGCAGATCAACCACCTCAGCGCCGGCCGCGTGCCGGAAGGCGCGACGGTCGAACGTGCCGTGCCGACGCCGCTGAACCAGGGCGAGTACCTGCAGCTCGACCTCAACGCGAACGACTACGGCACCGCGCGCGAGGTCGTCAAGGCGATCAACACGAAGATGGGCGAGGGCATCGCGCAGGCCATGGACGGCCGCGTGATCCGCGTGCGCATGCCGGCCTCGCCCGATGCGCGGGTCGCCTTCATGGCCGACATCGAGAACCTGGCCGTCGAGCGCGCTGCGCCGGCCGCCCGCGTGGTCGTCAACGCCCGCACCGGCTCGATCGTCGTCAACCAGGCGGTGACGCTGTCGGCCTGCGCGGTGGCGCACGGCAGCCTGTCGGTGACGATCAGCAGCACGCCGGTGGTCAGCCAGCCCGGCCCGCTGTCGGGCGGCCAGACGGTGGCGCGCGAGAAGGCCGACATCACCATCAACCAGCAGCCCGGCTCGCTGATCCAGATGCCGGCGGGCACGCAGCTCGTCGACGTGGTCAAGGCGCTGAATTCGCTGGGTGCGACGCCGCAGGACCTGCTGGCGATCCTGCAGGCGATCAAGGCGGCGGGCGCGCTCAATGCGGAACTCGAGGTGATCTGATGGCCATCAACGGCTCGTCACCCCTCGCCGCGGACACGCGCTCGATCGACGCGCTGCGCGCCAGCGCCTCGAAGGACCCGAAGGCCGCCATCAAGGAGGCCGCGAAGCAGTTCGAGGCGCTCTTCATGCAGCAGATCATGAAGAGCATGCGCGAGGCCACGATGAGCAGCGGCATGCTCGACAACTCGGGCACGCAGATGGGCACCGAGATGCTCGACACGCAGTTCGCCACCAAGATGACCGGCCTGCCCGGCGGCCTGTCGGAGGTGATCGCGCGGCAGCTCGAGCGGCAGATGAGCGGCGCGCAGCCGGCCATCCCGACGCCCACCGGCACGACGGCCACGCCGCCGGCGAAGACCTCGGCCTCACAGGCCGACTTCGTGCAGAAGCACAGCGACGCCGCACGTGCCGCCGAGGCGCAGACCGGCATCCCCGCGGCCTTCATGGTCGCGCAGGCGGCGCACGAGTCGGGCTGGGGCAAGCGCGAGATCCGCAACGCCGACGGCTCCTCGTCGAACAACCTGTTCGGCATCAAGGCCGGCCCGTCGTGGAAGGGGGCGGTGGCCGAGGTGACCACCACCGAATACGTCGACGGCCAGCCGCGCAAGGTGACGGCGAAGTTCCGTGCCTATCCGAGCGCCGCCGACTCCTTCGCCGACTATGCGCGGCTGATGAAGACCAGCCCGCGCTACACCGGTGTTCTCGCCAACGCCACCAGCGCACAGGGCTTTGCGCAGGGGCTGCAGAACGCCGGCTACGCCACCGACCCGGCCTATGCCGACAAGCTGGCCCGCACGATCAACACCACGCTGCGCCTGCAGCGTGCGATGAGCTGAAGGACACCGAGTCATGGGCGCTTCCGCACTGATGTCGCTGGGCATGCGCGCGATGACCGCGAACTACGCGGCCTTGCAGGCCACCGGCCACAACATCTCCAACGTCAACACGCCCGGCTATTCGCGGCAGAGCGTGGTGCTGGAGACCAACGGCGGCCAGTTCACCGGCGCCGGCTTCTTCGGCAAGGGCGTCAACGTCGCTTCGGTGAAGCGCGAGCACAGCGAGTTCCTGACCCGCGAGGCGGCGACCACACGCGCCATCGCCGCGGCCGACGAGACGCGCAGCAACCAGATGCAGCAGCTCGAGAAGGTCTTCGCGCTCGGCGAAGACGGCATCGGCTACGCCGCCTCGCAGCTCTTCAACGCCTTCGTCGACGTGGCCAACAAGCCGGCCGACACCTCCTCGCGCCAGGTCGTGCTGGCGCGCGCAGGCGAGTTCGCGACGCGGCTGAAGGTGGCCGGCGAGCAGCTCGACACGCTGCAGCAGGGTGTCACCGAGGAACTGCGCGCCAGCATCACGCAGGTCAACATGCTGGCCGGCCGGGTGGCCGAACTGAACCAGAAGATCGCGGCGGTGAAGGGCTCGGGCCAGTCGCCCAACGACCTGCTCGACCAGCGCGACCTGGTGATCAGCGAGATGAGCCAGTACCTTCAGGTGAGCACCGTGGAGGCCGGCGACGGCAGCATGAGCGTGTTCATCGGCGGCGGCCAGAAGCTGGTGCTGGGCAGCCAGACCACGCAGCTGGTGGCGATGGCCGACGTGTTCGATCCGTCGCGGCTGCAGCTCGGCGTCAATGACGCCGGCTCGCTGCGCGAGATGCCGCAGGAACTGGTCACCGGCGGCTCGCTGTCGGGCCTGCTGCGTTTCCAGAACAGCGACCTGGTGTCGGCGCGCAACCAGCTCGGCCAGATCGCCGCGGCGGTGGCCGGCAGCGTCAACCAGCAGCAGGCGCTGGGCCTGGACGGCAGCGAGCCGCCGACCACCGGCGCACCGCTGCTGACCGTCGGCGGCCCGCTGGTGCTGCCGGCCTCGAGCAACACCGGCAGCTCGACGGTCAGCCTCGCTGTCACCGATTCGATGGAGCTGCAGGCGAGCGACTACGAGCTGTGGCGCGACCCGGCCCTGCCCGCCGGCAGCTACACGCTGACGCGCTTGTCGGACGGCAGCAGCCAGACCGTCGCCAACGGCGCCATCATCGACGGCTTCCAGATCAACATCGCGGCGCCGGCACCGGCCGACAACGACCGCTTCCTGCTGCGGCCGGTGGCGGCTGCAGCGGGCACTGCGGCGCTGGCGCTGGAGAACCCCCGCGGCATCGCCGCCGCCTCGCCGGTGACGGCGACCTTCGATGTCGACAACACCGGCACGGCCTCGGTGTCCGCGCTCAGCGCCACCGCGGTCAACGCCGCCGCCGCGCCGCTGACCGCCACCATCGCCTTCACCAACGACAGCGGCGCCTACACCTGGGAGCTGCGCGACGCCAGCAATGCGCTGGTGCGCAGCGGCACCGGCACCTGGACGGCCGGGCAGCCGATCCGCAGCGATGCCTGGACGCCGGCCACGCCGGCGCAGCGCTACGACTGGGCGCTCGACCTGAACGGCGTGCCGCGCAACGGCGACACCATCACGCTGGGCAATACGCCGTTCCCGGCGGCCGACAACGGCAATGCGCGCGCGATGATGGCGCTGCGTGATGCCGGCCTGGTCGGCCAGCGCACGCTGACCAGCGGCACCGTGGTGCCCGGCAGCAGCGTGACCGACGCCTACGCGAACATGCTTGCCGAAGTGGGCGTGCGCGTGCAGAGCGCCAAGCTCTCGGCACAGCAATCGGCCTCGATCGCCGACGACGCCGATGCGGCGCTGACTTCCAAGGTCGGCGTCAACCTCGACGAGGAGGCCGCCCGGCTGATCCAGTTCCAGCAGAGTTACCAGGCCGCGGCCAAGATGCTGCAGGTGGCGCAGTCGCTGTTCGACACGCTGCTGCAGACCGCCGGCTGATCGGGAGGAGATCCATGAGCATTCGCATCAGCACCCTGCGTGCCACCGAGGCGGGGATCGAGACGCTGCAGAAGCGGCAGGTCCAGCTGGCCGAGAGCCAGGAGCGGCTGACCTCCGGCAAGCGCGTCGACAAGGCGAGCGACGACCCGGCCGCCGCCGCGCGCGCCGAACGCGCGCTGGCCGGCGAGATGCGCGCCGGCACCAGCCAGCGCGCCGTCGACGCCAGCCGCACCGCGATGTCGCTGTCGGAGACGGCGATGGGCGACGCGGTCGAACTGCTGCAGCAGGCGCGCGAGGCGATGGTCGCCTCCGGCAATGCCTCCTACAGCGACCAGGAGCGCAGGGGCCTGGCGGAGAAGCTCTCCGCGATCCGCCAGCAGCTGCTGTCTGTGGCCAACCGCACCGACGGTGCCGGCACCTACCTGTTCGGTGGGCAGGGCGCGAGCACGCAGCCCTTCGTCGATGCCGCTGGCGGCGTGCAGTACCAGGGCATCAGCGGCGAGCGCCGCACCGAGATGGGCACCGACCTGCCGCTGACGGTGGACGGCGACGGTATCTTCATGACCGCACGCACCGGCAATGGCGTGTTCCAGACCAGCGCCGCCGCCGGTGTCACCGGCGCGTGGATCGACAACGGCCAGGTCAGCGACCCGTCCGCGCTGACCGGCTCGACCTACACGCTGCAGTTCAGCGTCGCTGCCGGCGTGACCACCTATGCGGTGCTGCAGGACGGGCTGCCGACCGCGGTCACCGCGGCGCCCTACACCTCGGGCCAGGACATCGCGGTCGACGGCATGACCTTCCGCATCAGCGGCTCGCCGGCCAGCGGCGACAGCTTCACGGTGCAGCCTTCGGCCTCGTCGCTGTCGGTGTTCGACGCGATGGACCGGGCGATCGGCGAGTTGTCGACCACCGGCCGCAGCACCGCGCAGATCGCCCAGGGAACGACCAACGCGCTGCGCGACATCGACCAGTCGATGGCGCTGCTGCAGGGCGCCCGCGCGGTGGCCGGCGAAATGCTGGTGCGCATCGACAGCGAGACCGGCCGGCTGGCCGACCAGAAGCTGGCCAATCAGGAACAGCGCAGTCTTGCGGAGGATTTGGACATGACCGAGGCAATCTCGAAGTTCCAGAACCAGCAAACCGGCTACGATGCGGCGCTCAAGTCGTACTCGATGGTGCAACGCCTGTCGCTGTTCCAGTACCTCAACACGTAAGGCCAAGATGCTCGACGTCGCGATCCTCGGCCAGGTGGCCTTCGGCTACTCGCCGTTCATCGACAAGAACCGCTCGGTGTCGGCCACCCGGCTGACGGTGTTTCCGCTGAAGCCGGACATGGCGATCGACGCGGGCCAACTGCTGCACGCCGTCGGTGGCGTGTGGCCGGCAGATGGTGCGCGCGTGTCGCTGAACATCGCCAGCGAGTCGCTGCTGCAGGACCTGCTCAATGCGCAGCCGGCCGCCAACGTGATGATCGAGATCCCGGCCTTCATGGCCTGCGACCCGGCCAACACCGCGGCGATCGTCTCGCTGCGCGCCAACGGCAATGTGCTGCTGCTCAAGGGCCGCCCGCTGTCCGAGCTGCCTCGCGAGGTGCTGCCCTGCTTCAAGTACTCGGTGATCGACATCGCCGACGACCGCCGCAGCGATGGCTCCAAGCCGCCGCCGGGTGTGGAGCGCAACATCCCGCACGTGCAGGCCGGCGTGCGCACGATCGCCGAGATGGAGCAGTCGTTCGCGCGCGGTGCCGAGGCGGTGCTCGGCTGGCCGATCGACGACGCCATCCAGTCCGGCAACGCCAAGTCGCGCGCCGGCCAGCCCGACATGCAGGCGATGGTCGAGCTGATCCGCCAGGTCGATGCGGCGGAGCCGATCGAGAAGCTCGAGAACACGCTCAAGCGCGACCCGTCGCTGGCTTTCAAGCTGATGCGCTACATCAACTCGCCGGCCTTCGGCCTGCGGGTGGAGATCAGCTCGTTCCGCCACGCCATCATGATGCTCGGCTACAAGCGCCTGAAGCGCTGGGTGGCGCTGTTGCTGGCCACGGCGAGCAAGGACGTCAACATGAAGCCGGTGATGTTCGCCGCCGTGCGCCGGGGCCTGCTGATGGAAGAGCTCGGCCGCGCCAGCGCCGACGAGGAGATGCGCAGCGAGCTGTTCATCTGCGGCGTGTTCTCGCTGCTCGACCGCATGTTCCAGCAGCCGTTCTCGGAGCTGCTGGCGAACATTCCGGTGCCCGAGCGGGTGCAGCAGGCGCTGGTCGACGAGACCGGCCCCTTCCAGCCTTTCGTGCACATGGTGCGCGCGATCGAGAACGAATCGCTGTTCGATTTCCGCGAGGCCGCCGAGGCGCTGATGATGAGCGTCAGCGAGGTCAACCGCGCGCAGCTGCGCGCCCTGACCGCGGCCAGCCAGCTGGAATGATCCAACGATGAGGGCCGCGGCCCCGTGGCGCTGAGGGGCCCGATCCGCCCCGAGACCCGGCTGCCGCTGGCGGCCTGGTTCCCCCTGCTCGATACCCTGGCCGACGCCGTGCTGCTGCTCGACGGCGCCGGGCAGGTGCTGTTCGCCAACGGTGCCGCGGCGGCGCTGTTCCCTGGCTTGTCGGGCCAGCCCTTGCAGGTGCTGGCGCAG
Source organism: Variovorax sp. YR752 (assembly GCF_943372545.1). Lineage (NCBI taxonomy): Bacteria > Pseudomonadati > Pseudomonadota > Betaproteobacteria > Burkholderiales > Comamonadaceae > Variovorax > Variovorax sp. YR752. The sequence continues at coordinate 48,592 of NZ_CALRZC010000005.1, forward strand.
CGGCTGGGCGAGGTGCCCACGGCCTGGCTGCAGGCCGCGCTGCGTGGTGGCCCGCGGGCCGCCGAACCGCCACGGGTCGAACTGCCCGACGGGCGCCACTTCGCGATCGCCTGGCGGCGGCTCGATTCCGGCGAAGGCGTGCTGCGCCTTGCACCGATCACGGCTTCGGCGGCGGCCGAGGCGCCTGCGGTGGTCCACGCCGTCGATCCGACTGTCCGCTTCATTTGGGAGTCGCCGTTCCCGGCCACGCTGCAGGACGCCGACTTCCGCCTGGTCGACGTCAACCCGGCCTACGTGGCGCTGACCGGCCGTACGCGCGAATCGCTGATCGGGCGCGACCCGATCGAGCTGCAGCCGCCGGAAGACCAGCCCAGCAGCCGCGCCGCGCGCGAGGCCTTCACCGCACAGGCGGGCGACACGCACGGCGGGCCGCTGTTCGAACGCCGCCTGCTCGACGCCGACGGCCGCGAGCGCTGGTACCGCGCGACGCGCCAGCGCATCACCGATGCGCAGGGCCGCGAGCTGCTGCTCGTGGTGATGCAGGACTCGACCGCCGAGCACGTGGCGCGCGACCGTGCCGACCGTTCGGCGCGCGAGCTCGACCAGTGGTTCGATCTGAGCCCGATGGGCATGGTGCTGTTCGACGACCGCGGCCTGCTGGTGCGCAGCAACCCGGCGTTCGAGGCGCTGGTCGGCAGCGTGCCGGTGACCTTGCCCGAGGCCGACGAGTCGCTGCAGCAACTGCTGTGCTGGCAGGGCGGCGCGGCCGATGCGCTGCTGCAACCCGGAGCGCCGCCGCTGGAGCGCCAGGTCTGGATGCCGCGGCCGGACGGCAGCATGCTGCGCCTGCGTTCGATCGTGCGCTGCTACAAGTCGCCCGGTGGCCATCGCCGCCACATGGCGGTGGTCGAGGACCGCAGCGTCGAGGAGGAGCGCGACCTCGCGCAGGTGCAGATCGGCGCGATGATGGACACCGCCGGCGTCGGCCTGGCCACCTTCCAGGAGTCGCTCGGCTGGGTGCGCCAGCGCCAGACCGGCGGCGGCGGATCGGGCGCGCCCTCGGCGCTGCAGGCGATCGGCCGCGACGTCGTGCTGCCCGAGTCGATTCCGGAGTACGAACGGCTGCAGCGCGCGCTGCGCCTGGGCGAACGTGCCGAGGTGCGCTACGCGGTGCGCCACCCGGAGCTCGGCGAACGCTGGTTGCTCACCCGCGTCGAGCCGGCCGTCCTGGCCTCGGGCAAGCGCACCACCTCGGTGGTGACGCTGGACGTCACCGAGCAGGAGCAGGCGCGCTCGCGCAGCGACGAGCTGCTGCGCGAGATGAGCAACATCCTCGAGAGCACGGTCACCGGCATCGCGCAGTTGCGTGGCGGCCTGCTGGTGCGCTGCAACCACCGCTTCGAGGCCATGCTGGGCATCGCGCCGGGCAGCGCCGCGGGCCGCGAGCTGCCCGAGCTGTTCGGCCAGCAGCCGCAGGTGGTGCGCATCGCCGCCGATGCGCAGCGCACGCTGGGCGAGGGCGAGGTGCTCGAGGCCGAGTTCGAGTTCGCGCCGCCCGGCCTGCCGCTGCTCTGGTACGGCCTGTCGCTGCGCCGCACCGACGGCCGGGCCGGCGTGGTCGAGCTGATCGCCGTGCTGTCCGACATCACGCGGCTGAAGCTGCAGCAGACCGAGCTGGAGCTGGCGGCGCGAGACCGCGAGCTGATGTTCAGCCTGTCCGAGGTCGGCATCGCCTCGGTGCGCGGCGGGCGCATCCAGCGTGCCAACGAGGCCCTGGCGCAGCTCGCCGGCTGGCCGGTGCAGGACCTGGCCTCGCTGACGCTGTCGACGCTGTACGCCGACCCGGCCGACTACCTTCGCCGCTGGCCTGCCCAGGAGCGCGAGCTGCGCGCCAGCGGCCGCTGGAGCGGCGAGATGCAGCTGCGCCGGCGCGACGGGCAGCTGCTGTGGGCGCAGCTCGGCCTGCGGCTGGTCAGCCAGGCCGATCCGGCGGCGGGCTTCATCGCCTCCTTCGTCAACGTCGATGCGCGGCATCGCGCCGAGCTGGCGGTGGCGCTGCAGGCCGAACGCACACGCGCCATCCTCGACTCGGTGCTGGTGGGCATCGTCACCGTCGGTGCCAGCGGCATCGAGTGGATGAACCGCTCGGCGCGGCGCATGTTCGGCGGCGACCTGGCGGACTTCCTCAACCAGCCGATCTCGACGGTCGCCACGCCCGAGCCGACGCATCCGTTCCGCCGCACCCATTACCTCGAGGAACTGGCCGAGGGCCAGGCCGAGACCTTCGAGTGCCGCGTCAAGGCGCGCGACGGCCGCGAGTTCTGGGTGGTCGGCAACGCGGTGGCGACCAGCCGCGAGTCGACCGGCCGCCAGCTCACCTACGCGCTGCTCGACATCGAGCGGCGCCGCCAGGCCGAGGCGCGCATGTCCGAGGCGCAGGCCTCGCTGCAACGCATCATCGAGGCGGCGCCGATGGCGATCACGCTGCGCGACGCGCGCACGCTGAAGATCCTGCAGGTCAACCAGGTTGCAGCACGCACCGCGCAGAGCACGGCGGAGCAGCTGATCGGTCTGACGCCCGAGCAGGTGTTCGACGCCGCGACCGCCGCGCAGCGCCGCGCCGACATGGAAGCCGCGCTCGCCTCGCGCGAGCTGACGCAGCGCGAATACCGCGTCGAGACGGACGGCGCCACGCAGGTGTGGGACACACGCTACCTGCCGCTGGCCACCCAGCCCGGCCAGCCGCCCGACCAGTTGCTGCTGGTCTCGACCGACGTGACCGAGCAGCGCGCCGCGCAGGAGGCACGCTTCGAAGCCGCCATCGCGCAGCGCGAGATGCTGGTCAAGGAAGTGCACCACCGCATCAAGAACAACCTGCAGGGCGTGGCCGGTCTGCTGCAGCAGATCGCGCAGCGCAAGCCCGAGGTGGCCGGCGTGATGTCCGAGGTGATCGGCCAGGTGCAGGCGATCGCGCAGGTCTACGGCCTGCAGGTCGGCGTGACCGGGCCGCTGCGCGTGAAGAGCGTGGTCGAGGCGATCGCCGGTTCGGTGCAGCGCACCTTCGGTCGCACGATCCGCTTCGAACTCGAAGGGCCGGTGCCGCACCGCTGGGCGCTGCCCGAGGCGGAGTCGATCCCGATCGCTTTGACGCTCAACGAACTGCTGACCAACGCCGTCAAGCACAGCGCCGGCGACGAGGTGGCCTGCACGCTGCACTGTGACGAGACCGGCGTGCGCATCGCGATCGGCAACGCCGGCCGCCTGCCGGAGGGCTTCAACCTCGCGCGCGTGCCCGGCGGCGTGTCGGGCCTCGGCCTGGTGCGGGCGCTGCTGCCCAGGCGCAGCGCCTCGCTGACCATCGAGCAGCAGGGCGAGCGGGTGCTGGCCATCGTCGCGCTGGACCCGCCGAGCATCACGCGCCTCGACCCGGCATGACGAGCGCCGGTTTGGCGGACAATTCGCGCACAACAGAACAAGACAGGACGGGACAGGCAGTGAGTGCAGCGGGCAAGGGCACGATCCTGGTGGTGGATGATGACCGGCTGGTGCTGGCCACGCTGACCCATGGCCTGGCGCAGGCCGGCTACGAGGTCATCGACGCCGACAACGGCGACGACGCCATCCTGCTGGCTCGCGAGCGCCGGCCCGACCTGGCGCTGCTGGACATCCGCATGGAAGGCAAGAGCGGCTTCGACGTGGCCGAGGCGCTGCGCGACAAGTACCGCATCCCGTTCATGTTCCTGTCGGCCTTCTCCGACGACGCCACCGTCGCGCAGGTGAAGGCGCTGGGTGCGGTGGCCTACCTGGTCAAGCCGCTGGACATCCGCCAGATCGTGCCGGCGGTGGAGGCGGCGTTCAGCCACATCGGTGCGCGGCGCGCTGCGGCGCCGGCGCCCGAACCCGCGGCCACCGGCACCGAGCCTCTGGCGCCCGTGGTGGCGATGGCGGTCGGCGTGCTGATGCACCGCTACTCGCTGGCCCGCGCGCCGGCGCTGGAGCGCCTCAAGCGCCTGGCCGAGGGCGAGCAGCGCGCCCTGGCCGATCAGGCCGAACGGCTGTTGCAGGCGGTCGAACTGCTGTCGAATCCGGGAGCGTAGTCCGGCTACCTCCGCTCAGGCGGGAGGCAGGCTGAAATGGAAGCTGGCGCCGCGGTCGACCTCGGCCTCGGCCCAGACCTCGCCGCCATGGCGCCGCACGATGCGGCGCACCGTGGCCAGGCCGATGCCGGTGCCCTGGAACTCGCTGGCGCTGTGCAGGCGCTGGAACACGCCGAACAGGCGCTCGGCAAAGCGCATGTCGAAGCCGGCGCCGTTGTCGCGCACGGTGTAGGTGTCCGGATGCTGCGGGCGCCGCTCGAGCCAGACCTCGGGGCTGCGGCACTTGCCGGTGTACTTCCAGGCGTTGCCCAGCAGGTTCTCCAGCACCAGGCGCAGCAGCGTCGGGTCGCCCATCACCTGCAGGCCGGGCTCGACGTGCAGCGTCACCTGGCGCTCCGGCGACTGGCGGCGCAGATCCTCCGCCACGTAGCCGGCGAGCTGCGACAGGTTGACCGGCTGGCGCGCCAGCGGCTGCGAGGACAGCCTGGACAGCGTCAGCAGCGCGTCGATCATGCAGTTCATGCGTGCTGCGGCGCCGAGCACGCGGTCGAGATGGTCGTTGCCGATGCGGTCCAGCACGCCGCCGTAGTCTTCCTTGAGGATCTTCGTGAACCCCTCGACGACGCGGATCGGTGCGCGCAGGTCGTGCGAGACGGTGTAGCCGAACGACTCGCGCTCGCTGTCCTCGGCGGCCGAGGCCGGCGGCGGCAGGGGGACGGGGTCGTCGACGATCCGCAGCGTGCCGGTGTAGCCGGCGAAGGCGCCCTGCGCGTCGCTCCACACGCAGCCGCGCAGCAGCGCCCGCTGCTGCGGTGCGCCGGGCGCGGCGGTGAAGTGCACCTCGACGTCGTGCAGCGCCGAGCGGCTGTCGAGCCAGCCGCGCAGCGACTCCCGCCCGGTGCAAGGCAGGCGCTCCCACAGCGGCATGCCGGTGTCCGGGGCGCCCGGCAACTCCGCGCCGGCCGGCGCGCGCAGCAGTGTGAGGCGGTGGTCGGCGTCGGTGCGCCACAGCCAGACGTCGAGCAGCGATTCGAGTTGGTGCAGGTCATCGCGGGCGCGCCGCAGTTCGTCGACGCTGCGTGCGTGACGCTGCGCAGCCCACCAGGCCAGGCCCGCGCCGATCAGCACCGAGGGCAAGGCGATGGCCCATCCGGTCAGTGCCGCAGGGGTGGCGTCGGCGGCCCAGGCCGGGGCCAGCCCGGTGGCCAGCATCACCGCGATCGCCCCGGCCGGCCGCCGGCGTGGGCCGGGAGCGACGGGGTCCGCCTGGATGCCATGCATGTGGCAGATTGTAAGGAGGCCCCCTGCAGGCCGCGGCAAGGCGCCAGGTTCAAGTTCGGGAGAGGGCCGCCGAAGACCCGGAAGTGTCGTGCGACGCCCGCGTCGCCGTGTCTTCCTGCCGCCATCGATGCTGATCCGAGTCTCACGCCTGCTGTTCTGGACTGCTGCCGCCGCGGCGGCGGTCGCCCTGTTCGGCCCGCCTTCGCTGGCCACGGTCATGACCGCCTTCGCCGGCATCGGCGTGCTGGCAGCCTATGGCGTCTGGCGGCTGCATCTGCTGCGTGACCGGCGGGCTGTCCTCGACGACGCGGCAGCGCTCGTCCCCGTGGGCCTGGACGAAGCTGCGCTGCGCGACATCGGCGAGCGCATGGTGCGGGTCATTGGAGCGAGCGCGGGTTTCGAGCCCGCGCTGCACGCCGCCGCAGCTCTGCTGCGCGCCGAGCTGGGGGCCCGGGAGGTCACCGTGCACCGGGTGCGCGCCGTGTCGCCGCCGATCGTGGAACTGGTCACGCTGATGGCCGATGGTGGGCTTGGGGTCGAGCACCGCGTCCGGCTCGAGCGTTCGCCGCTGGGCGAGGCCCTGCGCGCGGGCCGTGTCGCGGGCGCGGGGTCGGGGCCGTTCGCTCTGCCGGTGCGTCAGGGCGCGGGTTGGGCAGCGGTCATCGAGCTGGGGCCGGTCGCGCTGGTGGCGCCGGACGGTGCGCTGGAAGCCTTGTTCGATCTGACGAGTTCGCACCTGCGGGCGCGGGCCGACGCCGCCTCGGCTGCGCAGGGCCGCGATGAGCCCGCTGCGTGTGACATCCTGCCGCTGGCGCAACTCGATGCGGACGCGGTTTCCCGACCGTCCGACCCCGGTTGTGATCGACAATACGCTGCAGTGGCCTCGCCGGAGCGTCGCGCGAGCGGCGCTACGCGGACCGGGGCTGCACCACCCTTCGAATCCACCACGTCCTTCGTGCCACCGACCCCGCCCAGCCCCTCGCTGCCTCCCGGATCCGACGCCGCGTCGGGCGAGATGCCGCGGACCGTGCTCGATGCACAGGCGCTCGAGCGGCTGCGCGAACTCGATCCGAAGGGCGAGAATCACCTCATGGAGCGTGTGCTGCAGGCCTTCGAGGTCTCGGTCGCGCGGCTCGGGCCTCAGCTCGAGGCCTCGCGCCGCAGCGGCGACCGTGCCGGCATCCGCCACGTGGCGCACACGCTGAAGTCCTCCTCGGCCAGCATCGGCGCGATGAGCTTGTCGCAACAGTGCGCGGCGGTCGAGGCGATGGTCCGGCAGGACAGCACGGACGATCTGGACGCGCCTCTGGCTGCGCTGAGCGCCGAGATCGACGCCGTGCTGAAGGCCCTAAGATCGGTGCTGGACAAGAACCCATGACCAAGTCACCGGCCATCGACGACGACGACCTGCCGCGCCAGCCCAAGGTGCTGCTGGTGGACGACGACGAGGTCAACCTGCTGCTGACCTCGATCGCGCTGCGCGAGCGCGGCTTCGACATCACCGAGGCCAGCGGCGGCGAGCAGGCGATCCGCATGCTGGCCGACTGGCTGCCCGACGTGGTCGTGCTCGATGCGCTGATGCCCGGGCTCGACGGCTTCGAGACCTGCCGCGAGCTGCGCCACCTGCCCGGCTTCGAGTCGCTGCCGGTGCTGATGCTGACCGGCCTGGACGACGATGCCTCGATCACCCGCGCCTACGAGGCCGGGGCCACCGACTTCTTCGTCAAGTCGACGCAGTGGAGCCTGCTGGCCGGGCGGCTGCGCTACCTGCTGCGCTCGGCGCGCACACGCCAGGAACTGGAGCGCAACAAGTCGCGCCTGGCCCGCGCGCAGGACCTGGCGCGCATGGGCAGCTTCGACTGGAAGCGCAGCGATGGCGGGCCGATCTTCTCGACCGAAGGCCTGCGCGTGTTCGGCCTCGCTCCCGAGGAGCGGTTGCCGTTCCGCACCCTGCTGCGCATGCTGCCGGAAGACGAGCGCGACGGCCTGCTGACGGTGCTGCGCGAAGTGCTCAAGCACAGCTCGGTGCTGGCCCGCGACGTGACCGTCACCCTGCTCGACGGCCGACAGCGCATCGTTCACGTCGAGGCCGAGCCGGAGTTCAACGAGCACGGCAACCTGATCGGCTACACCGGCATCGTCCAGGACGTGACCGACCGGCGCATGGCCGAGGACAAGATCAAGCACCTGGCCAACTTCGACGGCCTCACCGGCCTGCCGAACCGCCGCCAGCTGATCTGGCGCACCGAGCGCGCGCTCGAGCATGCGCGGCGCCTCGGGCACCAGGTGGCGCTGCTGCTGATCGACCTGGACCGCTTCAAGGTCATCAACGACACGCTGGGCCACAGCTCCGGCGACGAACTGCTGATGGAGGTGTCGCGCCGGCTGCGCTCCTGCGTGCGCCACTCCGACCAGGTGATGGAGAGCTCGCTGGAAGCCATGGGCTCGCGCTCGCACCGCACGCTGGAGGCGGTCGGCCGGCTCGGCGGCGACGAGTTCGTCGCGCTGCTGCCCGAGGTCACCGACGAGCGTGATGCCGAGCGTGTGGCCAAGCGCATCCTCGACCTGATGCGCGAGCCGATCTTCGTCGGCGGGCAGGAATGTTTCGTCACCGCCAGCGTCGGCATCGCGCTGTACCCGCGCGACGGCTCGACCATGGCCGACGTGCTGCGCAACGCCGACGTGGCGATGTACGCCGTCAAGTCCAGCGGCCGCAACAGCTCGGCGCTGTACTCGCCGATGCTCGCCGGCAAGGGCCGCGAGAAGCTCGAGCTCGAGACCGACCTGCACAAGGCGATCGAGCGCAACGAACTGGTGCTGCACTACCAGCCGAAGATCGACGTGCGCAGCGCGCGAATGGTCGGCGCCGAGGCGCTGATGCGCTGGCGGCGCGGCGGCACGCTGGTGCCGCCGGGCGACTTCATCCCGCTGGCCGAGGAAACCGGCCTGATCAACCCGTTCTCGGAGTGGGCGATCAAGGAGGCTGCGCGCCAGGTGCGCATCTGGCAGGACAACTTCGGCTTCGCCGATTCGATCGCGGTCAACCTGCCGAGCCGCCTGTTCGAGCGCACCGACCTGGTCGAGAACATCCACGCCGCGGTCAGCGCCTACGGAGTGCCGCACCACGCGATCCAGATCGAGATCACCGAGACCGGGATCATGTCCGAGGACAACACGATCCCCGTGCTGCACCGGCTCAACGAGATCGGCGTCGAGATCGCGATCGACGACTTCGGCACCGGCTATTCCTCGCTCGCCTACCTGGCCACGCTGCCGATCTCCGAGCTGAAGATCGACATCAAGTTCGTGCGCGACCTCGGCCTGACGCCGCAGAGTTCGGCGATCGTCGGCGCCATCATCGCGCTGGCCCGTGCGCTCGGCCTGCGCGTGGTCGCCGAGGGTGTCGAGAGCCTGCGCCAGATGGAGGTGCTGCACCGCCTGGGCTGCAGCGTCATGCAGGGCTACCTGTTCAGCCGCCCTCAGCCGGCCGACGACATCGAGACCTGGCTGCAGCAGACCGTGCTGCCGCGCAAGGCGCCGTGGATCGGCAAGGCCGGCGAGATGGACCTCGGTGACGCACTGCGGCCGGTCGACTCGCGCGATGCCCGCATCAAGCCGGCCGGCTGAACTTTCCCTTCCGACGACGATGGACACCACCCGCACCCCGGCGGCCCGCCCCGGTGCCGAGACGCTGCCCGCGCAGATCGCCAAGGCGGCGCTGCGGCGCCTCGTGCTCGACAAGCAGGAGCCGACCCCCGAGAACTACGCCCGTGCCTATGCGCAGGAGTCCGGCGAGAACCCGCCGTCCGCCAGCGACGGTGCCGCGCTGGCCGCGCTGATCGGCAAACTGGTGCGCGGCGTCGAGCGTGGCGGCCGCCACTGGACGGCAGCGCGCCGCAAGGACAGCCTGCAGCGTGTGCTCGAGGGCAGCCGCAGCGACGCGAAGCGGCTGCAGCAGCGGCTGACACAACTGGCGGCGAGCTGGGACTCCGACACGCCGGACGCCGGTGTCGAGACCGAGCCGGCGCCGCTGGATGAACTCGGCACGCCAGCGCCGGCTGCGACGCCGGCGGCGATCGAGGCGCCGATCGCGCTGAACCTGGCCGACGAACGCCCCTGGGGCCGCATCGTCGGCACCCTCGGCCGGGCGACGCGCGAGGCGCTGCCGCCGCAAGACGCCGCCGCGCAGCAGCTCGCGCAGGCATTGAACGGGCTGGTCGAGCGCATCGGCAGCGAAGGTGCATCGACGCCGCTGGCCGAGGAGCTGGAGGCGATGTGCCGCCGTGCCGGCATCGTGCTGCAGCACCGCCATCACCTCGTCGACCAGCTCGGTGCGCTGTGCCAGGAGCTGACTGCCAGCCTGACCGACCTGGCCGAGGATGACAGCTGGGCCCAGGGCCAGTGCGACGCCATGCGCGTCAAGCTCGACGAGGGCCTGACCGCGCGCGGCGTGCGTGCCGTCAGCGAACTACTGCGCGACACCCGCGAGCGGCAGGGCGCCCTGCGCGCCGAGCGCGAGAAGGCGCGCGATGCGCTGAAGACGCTGATCAACCGCATGCTCGCCGAGCTCGGCGAACTGGGCTCGCAGACCGGCCGCTTCCACGAGAGCGTCGGGCGCTATGCCGACGTCATCGAGAAGGCCGATTCGCTCGAGAGCCTGGCCGGCGTGGTGCGCGAGATGGTCGAGGAAACGCGCACCGTGCAGGCACTGGTGCAGCAGACCCAGGGCAGGCTGCAGGAAGAGCACGCCAAGGCCAGCGAGCTGACGCAGCGTGTGGGTGAACTCGAGGGCGAGCTGCGCCGGCTGTCCAGCGAGGTCTCGACCGACCAGCTGACGCAGATCGCCAACCGCCGCGGCCTGCTGCAATCCTTCGACGTCGAGCGTGCGCGCGTCGAGCGCGACGGGCTCGCGCTGGCGGTCGGCCTGCTCGACATCGACAACTTCAAGCGCCTCAACGACGAGCTCGGCCATGCCGCCGGCGACGAGGCACTGCGCTCGCTCGCCGCGGTGGTCAGCAAGACGCTGCGCCCGACCGACATGGTGGCGCGCTACGGCGGCGAGGAGTTCGTCGTGCTGCTGCCGCAGACGCCGGTCGACGAGGGCCAGCAGATCCTGACCCGGCTCCAGCGCTCGCTGTCCGGCGGGCTGTTCATGCACGAGGAGAAGACGATCTTCGTCACCTTCTCGGCCGGGGTCACGGCCTACCGCGTCGGCGAGAGCATCGAGGCGGCGCTGGAGCGCGCCGACCAGGCGCTCTACGAGGCCAAGCGCACGGGCAAGAACCGGACGTGCATCGGCTGATGCGGCGCGCGCGAGGCGTGCCTATTTGGCCCAGGTGTCCTTCAGCCCGGTGATCCGGTTGAACACCGGCTTGTCGGGGCGGTGGTCGACCCGGTCGGTGACGAAGTAGCCGTGGCGCTCGAACTGCACGCGAACGTCCTTCGCCAGCGCGGCCATTGAGGGCTCGACGTAGCCGCTGACCACGCGCTTGCTGGCAGGGTTCAGGCTGGCCTTGAAGTCGCGCCCACCGGCATCCGGCTGCGGCTCGGTGAACAGGCGGTCGTACAGGCGCAGTTCCACCGGCACCGCGTCATGCGCGCCCACCCAGGTGATCGTGCCCTTGACCTTGACCTTGTCGGCGCCCGGCGTGCCGCTGCGCGTGTCGGGCACGACGGTGGCGAACACCTCCGTCACCTCGCCGGCCTCGTTCTTCGCGCAGCCGCTGCACTCGACCACCACGCCGTACTTCAGCCGCACCTTGTTGCCGGCGAAAAGGCGGAAGAAGCCCTTGGGCGGCACCTCGGCGAAGTCGTCGCGTTCGATCCACACAGCAGGGCCGAGGCCGAAGTGGCGCTCGCCCAGTTCGGGCCGATGCGGGTGCGCCGGTGCTCGGCAGGGCTCGCTGGCGGCTCCGCTGAACACCTCGCTCCAGTTGGTCAACGTCAGCTTGACCGGGTCGAGCACCGCCATCGCCCGCGGCGCCTTGCCCTCCAGGTCGTCGCGCAGCGCGATGTCCAGGCTGGCGTAGTCGGTCCAGCCGCCGGCCTTGCTGGTGCCGGCGCGCTCGCACATCAGGCGGATCGCCTCCGGCGTGTAGCCGCGCCTGCGCATGCCGACGATGGTGGGCATGCGCGGGTCGTCCCAGCCAGCGACGATCTTCTCCTCGACCAGGGCCTTCAGCTTGCGCTTGCTGGTGATCACGTAGGTGACGTTCAGCCGCGCGAACTCGTACTGGTGCGGCCGTGGCTGAGCCAGCAGGCCGAGGTTGGCGAGCGTGTCCAGCAGCCAGTCGTAGAACGGCCGCTGGTCCTCGAACTCCAGCGTGCAGATGCTGTGGGTGATCTGCTCGAGCGCGTCCTCGATCGGGTGCGCGAAGGTGTACATCGGATAGATGCACCACGAGTTGCCCGTGTTGTGGTGCTCGGCGTGCTTGATGCGGTAGATCGCCGGGTCGCGCATGTTGATGTTGGGCGACGACATGTCGATGCGCGCGCGCAGCACCATCGCGCCATCCGGGTGCTTGCCGTCGCGCATTTCGCGAAAGCGCGCCAGGTTCTCCGCCGGTGTGCGGTCGCGGAACGGGCTGGCGGTGCCCGGCGTGTTGAAGTCGCCGCGGTTGGCGCGCATCTGCTCGGGCGTCTGCTCGTCGACGTAGGCCAGGCCGGCCTCGATCAGCGCCTCGGCGGCGCGGTACATGAAGTCGAAGTAGTTGCTGGCGTAGTAGAGGTGGTCGACGCCGTTGGCCTGCCAGCCGAAGCCCAGCCACTGCACCGCGTCGAGGATGGAGTCGACGTACTCCTGCTCCTCTTTCTCCGGATTGGTGTCGTCGAAACGCATGTGGCACACACCGCCGTACTCCGCCGCCAGGCCGAAGTTCAGCGTGATGCTCTTGGCGTGGCCGATGTGCAGGTAGCCGTTCGGCTCGGGCGGGAAGCGGGTGCGGATGCGCGCCACGTCCAGCGGTGCCGCCGCGTGGTGCGCGGCATCGCCCGGCGAGCCGGCGAAGTGCCGCTGGGCATAGGTTCCCTGCTCGAGATCCCGCTCGATGATCTGGCGCAGGAAGTTGCTGGCTTTGGGGCTGTCGTCGGCGGGCGCGGAACTCATGGGCTGATTCTATCGATGAGGTCTGATGCAGCCCCCCTTGCGGGGGAGGTGCCGCGCAACATGTCTTTACCTGGAACCGTCAACGACGCCCCCCGCCGGCCGCGTTGTTGGCAGCAGGCACGCAACGACTGCGTGCCGTCCAAGGAGAATCGCATGAACAAGACCCTGATTGCCGCCTTCGCCACCGCAGCCACGCTGCTGGCCGCAGGCACCGCTCGGGCCGGCGACGTCCACTGGTCGATCGGCATCAACCTGCCGCCGATCGGCACGGTCATCTCCAACGTGCCGCAAGGCCCGGTCTACGCGCCCGCTCCGGTGATCTATTCGCCCCCGCCGGTGGTGTACGCGCCGCCGCCGGTGGTCTATGCACCGCCCCCGGTCGTCTACCGTCCGGTGCCGCGCGTGGTCTACCCCGCGCCGGTGGTGGTCCGCCAGCCGGTGCCGGTGGTCTACGGTCCGGGCTACTACGGCCACCGCCAGCAGGGTTGGGGCGACCGCGACCGTGACGGCATCCCGAACCGCTACGACCGCTACGACAACCGCCAGCAGCACTGGGACCGTGACCGCGACGGCATCCCGAACTGGCAGGATCGTCGCGACGATCGCAAGGGTCGCCACTGACATCCAGGCGGGTTCGAAACGAAGGGATTCGAGAACTCTCTCCAATCCCTTCCCCCCAACGAGCGATGCGCGCGAGCGGGGGTTCTCCTAGATTCAAGGCATCGGCGCAGCCTGCACCGATGCCCGCGAAGGAGAACCCGCATGAAGCACTACGAGTCATACGTGGCCGAAGCCAAGGCGCGGCGCCGCCGCCAGCTGGCCATCGGCGTCGTCGGTGCGGTGATGCTGGCCACGCTGGCCGTCACTGCCCTGGTCGTGTTGAGCCCGCCGGAGATTGCCCAGGTGGCCCTCGGGAGCAACGCCACATGAACCGCCACTCGCCGTCCCCCGATGTCATGTGGCCCTACCGGCCGCGCAACACGCACCTCGCCGCAGCGCCGGACGACGCTCCGGCGCTGCACGACGCAGGCTTCGACGACGTGGCCGCCCGCCTCGCCGGCCCGGGCCGAACGCTGCAGCAGATGATGGATGCGATGGTTCGCAGCGCTGTTGCGCAGTGCGAACTCACGCACTGAGGCATTGAGCCCGCCCCGCGGCCGTCACATCGGCTTGAAGCGGCTGGCGTAGAGGCGGCTGACGGTCAGCCGCTCGGCGTGGCCGCGCAGCGTCAGCGTGATCTTGCCGGCCTCGTCGCGCAGTGCGGTGGCAATCGCGTCCGCCCTCACCACGGTGCCGCGGTGCACTTGCCAGAATCGATCCGGATCGAGCTGCGGGAGCAACTCGCGCAACGAGGTGCGGATCAGGTGCTCGCGCTCAGCGGTGATGACGCGCACGTACTTGTCGGCCGCCTCGAAGTAGATCACCTCGGCGATGGGCACCAGGTGGATGGCCGAGCCGTTGCCCGCCTGGATCACGCTCAGCCGTGACGGCGAGCCTGCCGCCGCGCCCAGCCCTGGCGCCGCCAGCAGCGTGCGCAGCTGGGCGAGCGCGTGTTCGACACCCTCGCTGCCGGCCGGCGACGAGCGCTGTGCCAGGGCGGCACGCAGGCGGGCGCAGGTCTGTGCCAGGCGCTCCGGCTGCACCGGCTTGAGCAGGTAGTCGACGGCGGCCTGCTCGAACGCCTGCAGCGCGTACTGGTCGTAGGCGGTGACGAAGACCAGCAGCGGTGGCGGGCTGCCCTCGGGCCAGTCTTCGCCGATGGCCTGCGCCGCCTCGAGGCCGCCCATGCCGGGCATGCGGATGTCGAGGAAGACAATGTCCGGCCGCAGCGCCAGCGCCTGTTCCACCGCCGCGGCACCGTGCGGCGCCTGCGCCACCACCTCGAGTTCCGGCCACAGGCGCGCCAGTTCGGCGCGCAGGTGCTCGGCGAGCAAGGTTTCGTCTTCGGCAATCAGGGCCGTGGTGGTGTTGTTCATGGTGCGATCGGCAGTCGGATGACGGCCAGCGTGCCGCCGTCGGCGTCATCGGCCGGTTCGAGCGTCAGCGTGCCACGTTCGCCGTAGAGCGTGGCCAGGCGCTCGCGCACCTGCTGCAGCCCGAATCGGGTGCCGTCGGCGGCGGGCTTTGCCAGCCCGTTGCCGGTGTCGCGCACGCGCAGCACCAGCGTGTCATCGCAACGCTCGGCAGTGATCTCGATGCGGCCGCCGGCGATCTTCGGCTCGAGCCCGTGACGGATGCTGTTCTCCACCAGCGGCTGCAGCAGCAGCGGCGGCACCGGCAGGCTGGCCAGCTCGTCGGGCAGGTCCAGCCGCGTGTGCAGCCGCTCGCCCATGCGAACCTGCATCAGCGCGAGGTAGTCGGCCAGCCGGGCGAACTCGGCGGACAGCGCATGCCGGCCGACCCGCGAGGCACTCAGCGTGGCGCGCAGGAAGGCGATCAACTGGTCGAGCATCGCCTGCGCGCGCGGCGGGTCGAGCGCGATCAGCACGCGCAGGTTGGCCAGCGTGTTGAACAGCATGTGCGGCTCGAGCTGCGCCTCCAGCAACCGGAGCTGCGCCTCGGTGGCCTGGCGCTGCGCCTGCTGCGCGCGTGCCTCGGTGGCGGCGAGTCGGCCGCGCGTGTAGAAGAACCAGGTGGCGATCACGCCGGGCACGAGCGAGAAGAACACCAGCGACGCGGCGCGCACCGGACCTTCGAACAGCAGTCCCGGCGCGTCGCGGCCCGTGATCAGGTTGCCGATCGTGTGGCCGCTCTGGTACCCGAGCACGGTGCCGAGCAGCAGCACCGGCACCATCCAGGGCCAGCCGGGCCAGTGCGCGTCGGCGGCGACGCGCCTGCGGTTCACCCAGCGCGCTGCCAGCAACCGGCCGCCGTCGATGAAGAACCAGCAGCCGAACGTGATCGGCACGGCATAGGCCAGCGACACGCCCAGGTTGCGCGGCGTCATCAGTGCGAACAGCAGCGCGATGCCGCTGCCGACGCCGATCACCCTGAGCCCGCGCAGCATGAAGCTGCGCCAGACGGGCGTGGAGACGGCGTCGAGGGCAGGGGGCATGGACGGCATTCTGGCGTGGTCGCGCCCCGGTGGTGTCCGCGGTGCGACCGGCGGGGCGCCGGCGGCGCGAAACGCCGCCACGGCGGCGCGAACGGGACGAGCGCTCAGCCGCCCGTCAGCCGCGCGCGGATCGCCTCGATGCGCTCGCGGTTGACGCCGAAGTCCTTGCGGCCGATGCGTGACGCCGAGCGCACCTGGATCACGCCGGCGCGCGGGTCGAACCAGAACTCGCAGTCGTCGACGAACTTCATCCAGCGTGTCGTGAACTGCACGTAGAGGTAGCCAGGGTCGCTCTTGACCACCTTGGCGCCGTCCATGCTCTCGACGATGCGGCGTATGCGCTCGAGCGTCTGCGGGCCGCCGTCGGCGGCCGGGAAGGGCGCCACCTGCGCGTAGGCGCGCTGCGGGTTGTCGGGGTACAGACCGGCCTGGCTGCTGACGCTGTTCGGAGACGTCGATGGCGGCTTCAGGCGACCGTCGCGCGCGCCCAGGTCGTTCGGCATGCGGCCGCGCAGCAGGCCGAACTGGGCGGCCAGCGCCACCGCCAGCGCCAGCAGCACGATGGCGAGGAGGATTGTCTTCAGCAGTGGCATGGCGTCGGAATCGGAGGCAGGACGCCCGATTGTGCGGTGTCCGGCAGACCCTGGCCTATAGTTCGCGCTCCGCCCCTGGCAGACCGTTCGACCGACCGATCGACCGACCCCGCAATGCCGATGCTCCGACCGCTGCGTGATCGCCCGGGCCGAGGCCCATCGAACCGCTTGCCGATGCGGCTGCTGACCGCCGGGCTGTTGTGCAGCGTTGTCGTCGGCTGCGCCACGCCGCCACCGGCCAGACCGAGGCCGGCGGCTCCGATTCCCCCGACCACCGGCAGCGTGCCGGCGCTGCCGCCGGCCGCTGCGCTGCCCGTATCACCACCGGCAGCGCAGGCTGCGGTCGCCGCGGTTCCCGCCGCACCGGCCAGTGCGCCCGAGACTGCCGGCGTGGCGGCGCGCTTTCCCGACCCGCCGCTGCGCGAGGTCACGCCGGCGCTGGTCGACGGTCGTCCAGGCTTCACCAGCCAGGCGGAGCTGCAGTCGCTGCTGCGCACGCTGGCGGCGGAGCCGGCTGCCGGAGGAACGCGCATCAGGCTGCTCGTGCCGGGTGTGTCGCAGTCGGGCCAGCCGATCGAGGCGCTGCTGCTGTCGCGCGCCGCAGAGCTGGCGCCGGCGGAGCTGCACGCCTCCGGCCGGCCGACGGTGTTGCTGATCGGTCAGCAACATGGTGACGAGCCTGCAGGCGCCGAGGCGCTGCTGGTGCTGGCACGCCAGATCGCCCAGGGCCCGCTGGCGCCCTTGCTCGACCGGCTGAACGTGATCGTGCTACCGCGAGCCAATCCGGACGGCGCCCAGGACGGCCGGCGCGCCACCGCCAGCGGCCTGGACGCCAACCGCGACCACCTGCAGCTGCGCACGCCCGAGGCGCAGGCGATCGCCGCGCTGTGGCGCGACTATCAGCCGGCCGTGGTGGTCGACGCCCACGAGTACCCGCCGATCGAGCCCTACCGCGAGCGCTTCGGGGCGGTGGCACGTGCCGACGTGCTGCTGCAGTACGCGACCACGGCCAACATGCACGAGTTCGTCACCCGCGCCGCGCACGAGTGGTTCCGCCCCCCGCTGCTGGACAGCCTCGCACGCGAAGGGCTGACGGTGGATTGGTACCACACGCTCGCCACCGCGCCCGGCGACCGCCGCGTCGCGATGGGCGGCCCGCGGCCGGACACCGGGCGCAACGCTGCCGGGTTGCGCCATGCCGTCAGCCTGCTGATCGAGACGCGCGGCGTCGGCCTGGGCCGCGCGCATCTGGCGCGCCGTGTACACGCGCAGCTGGTCGCCGCGACCAGCGTGCTCAACACCACCGCGGCGCGTGCTGACGACCTCGCGCGGCTGCGCCGCTTCGTCGAGACCGAGACCACCACGCTGGCGTGCAGCGGCGAGGTGGTGGTGGAGGCGGCGCCCACCGCCAGCGAGTACGTGCTGAACCTGCTCGACCCCACCTCCGGCACCGACAAGTCAATCGGCGTGGCCTGGGAGTCGTCGCTGCAGTTGCAGCCGCTGAAGACCCGACCCCGCCCGTGCGGCTACTGGCTCGCCGCCGGCGAGCGCGAGGCGGCGCTGCGCCTGCGCGGCCTCGGCCTGGCGGTGCAGCGCATCGAGGCCACCGGTGTCGTGCGTGGCGAGGCCTACCGCGAGACCTCGCGCTCGGCCGTTGCCGACACGCCCGGCGCGGTGCTGCCGCAGGTGGAGACGGTGCCGGCGCTGCTGGATGTCGTGCCGGGAAGCTGGTACGTGCCGCTGGACCAGCCGTTGGCGAACCTCGCCGTCGCAGCGCTCGAGCCGGACACGCCGAGCAGCTACGTCGCCAACGGGTTGGTCAGCGGCGTGACGGCGGTGTCGCGCGTGCTGGCCCGGCCGGGTTTCCGCACCAGCCCGCTGCCCTGAAGCGGCGGCTTACCGGCGCCGGGAGCCGCCACCGAGGATGCCGCCGAGCACGCCGCGGATGATCTCGCGGCCGACCGCCGAGCCGACGCTGCGCATGGCAGAGCGGGCGGCCGATTCGGCCAGGCCCTCGCGCTTGCCGCCGCGCGGGCCGGTGGAGCCGAACAGCACGTCCTTCAGCCCGCCAAGCAGCCCGCCGCCTTCTTCCTGCGGCGCCTGCTGCGAGGCCTGGCCGGGCAGCGTGCGCGGCGCCTTCGCGGCGCGTTCGGCCTCGGCGGCCATGTCGCGGGCCGTATCCGCACTCTGCGCGGCGCGGCCCTTGAGCTTCTCGTAGGCCGACTCGCGGTCGACCGTCTTCTCGTACACGCCGGCCACCAGCGAGCCGGCGATCAGCGCCTTGCGCTGCTCCGGCGTGATCGGCCCGATCTGGCTGCCCGGCGGGATCACGAACACCCGCTCGGTGACGCTCGGCCGGCCCTTGGCGTCGAGGAAGCTGACCAGCGCCTCGCCCACCGCCAGTTCGGTGATCGCCGTCTCGATGTCGACCTTCGGATTGGCGCGCATCGTCGTCGCCGCGGCCTTGACCGCCTTCTGGTCGCGAGGCGTGAAGGCGCGCAGCGCGTGCTGCACGCGGTTGCCGAGCTGGGCCAGCACGGTGTCGGGGATGTCCAGCGGGTTCTGCGTCACGAAGTACACGCCCACGCCCTTGCTGCGCACCAGGCGCACGACCAGCTCGATGCGCTCGATCAGCGCCGGCGGCGCCTCCTTGAACAGCAGGTGCGCCTCGTCGAAGAAGAACACCAGCTTCGGCTTGTCCAGATCACCCACCTCGGGCAGCTGCTCGAACAGCTCGGACAGCATCCACAGCAGGAAGGTCGCGTACAGACGCGGCGCGTTCATCAGCTTGTCGGCGGCGAGGATGTTGATCACGCCCTTGCCGCTCTCGGTCTGCATGAAGTCCTGGATGTCGAGCATCGGCTCGCCGAAGAACCTGTCGCCGCCCTGTTCGTCGATCTGCATCAGGCCGCGCTGGATGGCGCCGACGCTGGCCGCGCTGACGTTGCCGTACTCGGTCTGGAACTCGCTGGCGTTGTCGGCCACGTACTGCAGCATCGCGCGCAGGTCCTTCAGGTCGAGCAGCGCCATGCCGTGGTCGTCGGCGATCTTGAAGACCAGCGACATCACGCCCTGCTGGGTCTCGTTGAGCGCCAGCATGCGCGCCAGCAGCAGCGGGCCCATGTCGCTGACGGTGGCGCGCACCGGGTGGCCCTGCTCGCCGAACACGTCCCACAGCGTCGACGGGCAGACGAAGGGCTCGGGTTCGGGCAGGCCGCGTTCCTTCAGGATCGCCTGCACCTTGGGCGGCAGCGCACCCTTCTGGCTGATGCCGGTCAAGTCGCCCTTCACGTCGGCCATGAACACCGGCACGCCGAGCTTGCTGAAGTTCTCGGCCAGCGTCTGCAGCGTGATCGTCTTGCCGGTGCCGGTGGCGCCGGTGATCAAGCCGTGGCGGTTGGCCAGGCCGGGCAGCAGGTGGCATTCGATGTCGCCGTGCTTGGCAACCAGGATCGGGTCGGGCATCGTGGGCTCCTGTGGCGGGGCGGTGCAGGGGGCGGGACGTAAAATCGCAGTCTAGCCAACTACACAGGCTGCCACCGACCGAAGTGGCGCCATCGCAGAGGAACCTATGGCCGGTCATTCCAAGTGGGCCAACATCCAGCATCGCAAGGGCCGCCAGGACGAGAAGCGCGGCAAGGTCTGGACCCGCATCATCCGTGAAATCATGGTCGCGGCCCGTCAGGGCGGCGGCGACATGGCCATGAACCCGCGCCTGCGCCTGGCGGTGGACAAGGCCAAGGCCGCGAACATGCCGGCCGACACGATCAAGAAGAACATCGACAAGGCGACCGGCAACCTCGAGGGTGTCAGCTACGAGGAGATCCGCTACGAGGGCTACGGCATCGGCGGCGCGGCGATCATCGTCGACTGCATGACCGACAACCGCGTGCGCACGGTGGCCGAAGTGCGCCACGCCTTCAGCAAGTACGGCGGCAACCTCGGCACCGAAGGCTCGGTGGCCTTCCAGTTCAAGCACTGCGGCCAGTTCGTGTTCGCGCCGGGCACCAGCGAGGACAAGGTGATGGAAGTCGCGCTCGAGGCCGGCGCCGAGGATGTGGTGACCGGAGAAGACGGCTCCATCGAGGTGCTGTGCGCGCCGGCCGACTTCGAGGCGGTGAAGACGGCGCTCGAAGCCGCCGGCCTGAAGCCCGAGATCGCCGAGGTGACGATGCGCGCCGAGAACAGCATCGTGCTGGCCGGCGAGGACGCGCAGCGCATGCAGAAACTGCTCGACGTCATCGAGGATCTCGACGACGTGCAGGACGTGTTCCACAACGCCGAGATCGAAGAATGAAGGTTCTCGTCATCGGCAGCGGCGGCCGCGAGCACGCGCTGGCCTGGAAGCTGGTGCAGTCGCCCAGGATGCAGACGGTCTACGTCGCGCCGGGCAACGGCGGCACCGCGCTCGACAAGCGGCTGCACAACGTCGCCATCACCGACCACGACGCACTGGCCGACTTCGCCGTCGCCGAGAAGATCGTGCTGACGGTGGTCGGCCCCGAGGCGCCGCTGGCCGGCGGCATCGTCGACACCTTCCGCGCGCGTGGCCTGCGTGTCTTCGGGCCGACGAAAGCGGCGGCCCAGCTGGAGAGCTCCAAGGCCTTCGCCAAGGAGTTCATGAAGCGCCACGGCATCCCGACCGCGGCCTACGAGACCTTCTCCGATGCTGCCGCGGCGCACGCCTACGTGGATGGCCGCGGTGCGCCGATCGTCATCAAGGCCGATGGCCTGGCCGCCGGCAAGGGCGTGGTGGTGGCAACCACGCTGGACGAGGCGCACCAGGCGATCGACTGGATGTTGCTGGACAACAAGCTGGGCGTCACCCACAACCAGGGTGGCGCGCGCGTGGTGATCGAGGATTTCCTCGAGGGCGAGGAAGCCAGCTTCATCGTGCTGGCCGACGGCAAGAACGTCGTCCCGCTGGCCACCAGCCAGGACCACAAGCGCCTGCACGACCACGACCAGGGGCCGAACACCGGCGGCATGGGTGCCTACTCGCCCGCGCCGGTGGTCACCCCCAACGTGCATGCCCGGGTGATGCACGAGATCATCCTGCCGACGCTGGCCGGCATGGCCGCCGACGGCATGCCCTTCACTGGCTTCCTCTACGCCGGCCTGATGATCGACGCGCAAGGCCAGCCGCGCACGGTGGAGTTCAACTGCCGCATGGGCGACCCGGAGACGCAGCCGATCATGATGCGGCTCAAGAGCGACCTGTTCGACGTGCTGATGCACGCCACCGCCGGCACGCTGGACCAGGTCGAGCTCGACTGGGACCGCCGCGTCGCCCTCGGCGTGGTGATGGCCGCGCATGGCTACCCGCTGACGCCGCGCAAGGGCGACGTCATCGCCGACATCCCGCCCGAGGCGGGCGACGCGATGATCTTCCACGCCGGCACGACGCTGCAGGACGGCCACCTCGTCGTCTCGGGCGGCCGCGTGCTGTGCGTGACCGCGCTGGGTGATTCGGTCAAGCAGGCGCAGGCGCGCGCCTACGAGGCCCTGCGCCCGATCCAGTTCGACGGCGCGCAGTACCGCAGTGACATCGGCTTTCGCGCCATCAAACGCTGATGCCGTGGCGGCACCGGTCGAGCTGATGCAGCGCCCGGTGCAACTGCGCGGCAGCCGGCTGGCCAAGGCCCTGCTGCGCCTGGCCGGCTGGCGCGTTGTGTTCGACGGACTGCCGGCGGCGCAGGGCGTGGCGATCGCCTACCCGCACACCTCGAACTGGGACTTCGTCGTCGGCATCCTGGCCAAGTGGGGCATCGGCCTGCCGGTCACCTTCTGGGGCAAGGACAGCCTGTTCCGCGTGCCGCTGCTCGGCCGCTGGATGCGCTGGATCGGCGGCGTGCCGGTGGATCGGCGCAACGCCAGCGGCATCGTCGGCGAGATGGCACAGGCGCTGCAGAAGGCGCGTGCCGACGGCCGCTTCCTCTGGCTCGCACTCGCCCCTGAGGGCACGCGCGGCTACGTCGAGGGCTGGCGCAGCGGCTTCTACCACGTGGCCGTGGCGGCGCAGGTGCCGCTCGGCCTGGTTTTCTTCGACTATGCGCGCCGCGAGGTCGGCTTCCGGCGCTTCCTGCAACTCAGCGGCGATGCCGTCGCGGACATGGCGGCCATCGCGCAGGGCTTCGACGCCTGCACCGGCCGCCGGCCGCAGCTCGCCGCACCGATCCGCTTCAAGCCATGACCGACATCGCCCGCGTTCGCAGCTACCTGCTTGGCCTGCAGGACCGCATCGTCAGCACGATGCAGGCCGAGGACGGCAAGACCTTCATGCGCGACGGCTGGCAGCGCGAGCCCGGCGGCCGGCTGGAGGGCGACGGCCTGTCGCAGCTGGTGGAAGAAGGCCATCTGCTCGAGCGCGGCGGCTGCAACTTCAGCCATGTGAAGGGCAAGGCGATGCCGCCCTCGGCGACGGCGCACCGCCCCGAACTCGCCGGCGCACCTTTCGAGGCGCTGGGAGTCTCGCTGGTGTTCCACCCGCGCAACCCATACGTGCCGACGGTGCACATGAACGTGCGCATGTTCGCGGCCATGCCCGAGGGCCGCGAGCCGGTGGCCTGGTTCGGCGGTGGCATGGACCTGACCCCCTACTACGGCTTCGAGGAAGACGCGGCGCATTTCCACCGTGTCAACCGCGACGCGCTGGCGCCATTCGGCGAAGACAAGTTCCCGCGCTTCAAGCAGTGGTGCGACGAGTACTTCTTCCTCAAGCACCGCAACGAGCCGCGCGGCATCGGCGGCGTGTTCTTCGACGACTTCTCCGAGCTCGGCTTCGAGCGCAGCCTCGGCATGGTGCAGGCGGTGGGCGACGCGTTCCTCGATGCCTACCTGCCGATCGTGCGCCGCCGCCGCGACACGCCCTACGGCGAGCGCGAGCGCGACTTCCAGGCTTACCGCCGCGGCCGCTACGTCGAGTTCAACCTGGTGTTCGACCGCGGCACGCTGTTCGGCCTGCAGTCGGGCGGGCGCACCGAGAGCATCCTGATGTCGATGCCGCCGATCGTGAAGTGGCGCTACGACTGGCACCCCGAGGCGGGCTCGCCGGAGGCGAAGCTGTACAGCGACTTCCTGCGGCCGCGCGACTGGGCGGAGTGGACGTCGGCTTGATTCACGTTCGGCGCAGGATCGGGTTGTTCGGCGGCACCTTCGACCCGCCGCACAACGCCCACGTCGCGCTGGCCACGCTGGCGCTGCACGAACTGGCACTCGACGAGCTGCGCTGGATCCCCGCCGGCCAGCCATGGCAGAAGGAGCGTGTCATCACCCCGGCCGCACACCGCGAGGCCATGGTGCGCCTGGCGATGGGCGAGGAGCCGCGCTTCGTGCTCGAACGCTGCGAAGTGCAACGCCGCGGCCCCAGCTACACGCTCGACACCGTGCGCGAGCTGCAGGCAAGGCAGCCCGGCGCCGAGTGGTTCCTCGTCATCGGCCAGGACCAGTACGCCGGCCTGCACACCTGGCGCGACTGGCGCGAGCTGCTCGGCCGCGTGACGATCGCGGTGGCCAACCGCCCGGGCGTGGCGGTCGAGCCGCACGGCGACGTCAAGGCCGTCGCCCACCGCGCCGTGCCACTGGCGATGCTGGACATTGCCTCCACCAACATCCGCGCGCGTGTCGCTGCCGGGCAGGACATCGCCTCGCTGGTGCCCGTCAGCGTCGCGCGATATATTGAAGCGAACCATCTTTACAACGCCCCTCGGGGCTGAACTGGAGCCCACCCTGGACATCCGCAAGCTGCAACGCGCCATCGTCGACGGTCTCGAAGACGTGAAGGCACAGAACATCGTTGTCTTCAACACCGAGCACCTCTCGCCACTGTTCGAGCGTGTCATCGTCGCCTCGGGCACGAGCAACCGGCAGACCAAGGCACTGGCCGCCAGCGTGCGCGACGCGGTCAAGACCAAGGGCTTCCCGCTGCCGCGCACCGAGGGCGAGGACAACGGCGAATGGATCATCGTCGACTGCGGCAGCGCGGTCGTGCACGTGATGCAGCCGGCCATCCGCGACTACTACCGCCTCGAGGAAATCTGGGGCGGCAAGCCGGTCAAGCTGAAGGTCGACACCACGCCGGTGAAGCTGGTGAAGGCCTCGGAAGAGGCCGCCCCGGCGAAGAAGGCCACTGCGAAGAAGCCGGCACCGGCGGGCAAGACCACCGCGGCGAAGAAGACGCCGGCCGCGCCCAAGGCCGCTGCGGCGAAGAAGGCTGCGCCCGCGAAGAAAACTGCACCGGCGCGCAAGGCGCCGGTTGCCAGGAAGGCCGCGCCTGCTGCGAAGAAGCCGGTTGCGGCGAAGAGGGCCCCGGCCAAGAAGGCACCGGCCAAGAAGGCGCCGGCCAGGCGCAGCAGCAAGGCGTGACGCCGCACCGATGAAGCTGGTGCTCGCCGCCGTCGGCCAGCGCCAGCCCGCCTGGGCCGATGCGGCCTACGCCGACTTCGCCAAGCGCTTCCCGCCGGAGATGCGGCTGGAGCTGAAGGCGGTGAAGGCCGAGCCGCGCGGCTCGAAGACGGCCGAGCAGCTGATGGCGGCGGAGGCCGCACGACTCGAGGCCGCGGCGCCGAAAGCGGCGCGGCGCATCGTGCTCGACGAGCGCGGCGACCGCGTGACGACGCCGCAGCTCGCCCAGCACTTGCAGGCCTGGCAGCGCGACGGCCGCGACGCGGTGATCTTCATCGGCGGGCCCGATGGCCTGCATCCCGAGTTGAAGGCCAGCGCCGACGAGACGCTGCGCCTGTCCGACCTGACGCTGCCGCATGCCTTCGTGCGCGTGCTGCTCGCCGAGGCGCTGTACCGCGC
Organism: Variovorax sp. YR752; assembly: GCF_943372545.1. Classification (NCBI taxonomy): domain Bacteria; kingdom Pseudomonadati; phylum Pseudomonadota; class Betaproteobacteria; order Burkholderiales; family Comamonadaceae; genus Variovorax; species Variovorax sp. YR752. The sequence continues at coordinate 73,525 of NZ_CALRZC010000005.1, forward strand.
CTGGACCGTCATGGTCAACCACCCCTATCACCGCGAGTGAGCGGATGGCCCACGACTGGATCTACCTCGCCTCGCAAAGCCCGCGCCGCCGGCAACTGCTCGAACAGATCGGCGTTCGCCACGAGCTGCTGCTGCCGCAGCCGCACGAGGACGCCGAGGCGCTGGAGGCCGAACGCGAGGGCGAGCTGCCGGCCGACTACTGCGAGCGCGTCACGCGCGCCAAACTGCATGCGGCGCGCGCCCGACTGCTTGCGACGAAGCGCGAGGCGGCACCCATCCTCTGCTCCGACACCACCGTGGCGCTGGGCCGGCGGATCCTCGGCAAGCCGCGCGACGCCGCGCACGCGGTCGAGACGCTCGCTGCCTTGTCCGGCCGCACCCACCGCGTGATCACGGCAGTGGCCGTGGCATCGGGCCGCCGCGAATGGCTGGCGGTGAACGTCTCGCGGGTCCATGTCGCCGCGATTCCCGCGCGCGAGATCGAGCGCTACGTCGCCGGCGGCGAGCCGTTCGGCAAGGCCGGTGCCTACGCGATCCAGAGCGGCATCGCGGCCTGGATCAGCCGGATCGAGGGCAGCTACTCCGGTATCATGGGTTTGCCTCTCTTCGAGACGGCACAACTCCTCAGGCAGGCCGGCGTGCGCTTCTGACGCACGCCCACGACGTACCGCCGCATGCAAGACATCCTGATCAACTGGGCACCGCAGGAAACGCGCGTTGCCATCGTCGAGAACGGCGCGGTGCAGGAGCTGCACATCGAACGCGCGCTCGAGCGCGGGCTGGTCGGCAACATCTACACGGGGCGCGTCGCACGCGTGCTGCCGGGCATGCAGTCGGCCTTCGTCGACATCGGCCAGGAACGCGCCGCCTTCCTGCACGTGGCAGATGTGCACGTTGCCGGAGCCGCGCACGGCGGAGCGCGCGGCGACGGCAGTGGCGCGCAGACGCCGATCGAGCGCCTCGTCTTCGAGGGGCAGACGTTGATGGTGCAGGTCATCAAGGACGCCATCGGCACCAAGGGTGCGCGCCTGTCCACGCAGATCAGCATCGCCGGGCGGCTGCTCGTCTTCCTGCCGCAGGACGACCACATCGGCATCTCGCAGAAGATCGGCTCGCACGAACTGCGAGAGCAGCTGCGCGCGCGCATGACGGCGCTGGTCGCCACCACCGACGGCTCACCCACCGGCGGCTTCATCCTGCGCACCAACGCGGAGGAGGCGAGCGACGAGGAACTCGCCGACGACATCGCCTACCTGCGCAAGACCTGGGGTGTGGTGCGCGAGCGCGGCTTCAGCTCGCCGCCGGGCACGCTGCTGCACCAGGACCTGAGCCTGGTCGAGCGCGTGCTGCGCGACCTCGCGCACGACGCCACCGGCGCGATCCGCATCGACTCGAAGATGCAGTTCGACATCCTCAAGGCCTTCGGCGAGGAGTTCACACCAGGCTCGGTGGCCAAGCTCGAGCACTACAAGGGCGAGCGGCCGATCTTCGACCTGTTCAACATCGATGCCGAGGTCGCCAAGGCGCTGGCGCGGCGTGTCGACCTGAAGAGCGGCGGCTACCTCATCATCGACCAGACCGAGGCGTTGACGACGATCGACGTCAACACCGGCGGCTTCGTCGGTGCGCGCAACTTCGACGACACCATCTTCAAGACCAACCTCGAGGCGGCGCTGGCCATCGCGCGGCAGCTGCGGCTGCGCAATCTCGGCGGCATCATCATCATCGACTTCATCGACATGTCGCGCGAGGAGCACCAGAACGCGGTGCTCGCCGAACTGCGCAAGCAGCTCTCGCGCGACCGCACCAAGATCACCGTCAGCGGCTTCACGCAGCTGGGGCTGGTGGAGATGACGCGCAAGCGCACCCGCGAATCGCTCGCCCACATGCTGTGCCAGCCCTGCCCGGTGTGCGAGGGCAAGGGCCAGGTGAAGACGGCGCGCAGCGTCTGCTACGACATCCTGCGCGAGATCCTGCGCGAGGCGCGGCAGTTCAACCCGAAGGAGTTCCGCGTCATCGCCAGCGCGGCGGTGGTGGAGATGATGCTCGACGAGGAGAGCCAGCACCTGGCCGGCCTGTCGGACTTCATCGGCAAGCCGATCTCGCTGAAGGCCGAGCCGTTCGCCTCGCCGGAGCAGTACGACATTGTTCTGATGTGAGGTTTCACGGCGTCTCTTGCCGACCCACTTGCCACCCGCAAACCCGCGTGAATCCTGGCGTTTCCGGGTTTCAGCGCTTCTCCAGGGCTCTTGAAGTCCCACCCTGTCCCACCAGAATTTGGTAGCTGGAATGGTAGCTAGAGAGGTAGCTGCGATCCGGTGCCAAGGAGCTGGGCATGGCAGGAGAGCGGGGCAGGCTGACGGACCTTCAGATCCGTCACTGGATCAAGGCGGGCGAGCCGCTGGCGAAGGCTGACGGTGGTGGGCTGACCTTCACCCTGTCGGCCGGCGGCGCGGCGGGCTGGGTGCTTCGCTACAGCCACGGTGGGCGGCGCCGCGAGTTGACCATCGGACGCTACCCCGACATTGGCCTGGCCGACGCGCGCGGCATTGCCACCATCAAGCGCGCCGAGATCATGCAGGGTCGCAACCCGGCCGCCGACAAGCAGAAGGCCAAGGCCACGGCCGCGAAGGACTGGACCGTGCGCGAGCTGGCCAAGGACTACCGCGCGAAGAAGCTGGTGAACCTCGCGCACAGCACGCAGGTCAGCTATGGCCGCCACCTCAAGCGCGTGGAGAAGAAGCTCGGCGCGCTGACGGTGCGCGAGATCGAGGCCTCCGACGTGGTCGCGCTCATCGAGGCCAGCGGTCTGACCTGGGGCGAGTCGAACATGCTGTTGATCACCACCAAGTGCCTGTTCACGCATGCCTGCGGCAAGCGGCTGATCAACGTGAACCCGTGCCACGGGATCATGTTGTCGGCGCTGCTGGGTGAGCGCCCGCCGAAGCGACAGCGGTTGATGCTGACGCGCGACGAGATCCAGTTGCTGCTGGGTGCCGAGCTGCGCCGGCGCAATGCGCTGGCCATCCGCGTCCTGCTCGCTACCGCCGTGCGCAGCGCCGAGATCTACCAGGCGAAGTGGGTGGACGTCGACCTGGATGGCGCGCAGTGGCACATTCCGAGGAGCAAGACCGGTGCGGCGATGGACATCCCGCTGGCTCCGGTCGTCGTCGACTGGTTCAACGAACTGCGCACGCTGGCCGGCGAATCGGCCTACGTGCTGCCCGCGCATTCACGCAGCCGTGCCGCGCGCCACGGTGGCGACACGCATCTCAACAAGGACACCTTGCGCGAAGCCATCGACCACTGGCTGCGGACCGAGGAGCCCGCCGTGCGGCGCTTCACGCCACACGACCTGCGGAGCACGGTGAAGTCGCACATGCGCGCGCTTGGCGTACCGCGCGACATCTCGGAGATGTGCCTCAATCACAAGTTGTCGGGTGTCGAAGGGATCTACGACAGGCACACGTACTTTGAGGAGAGGCGAGCGGCGCTGGAAAAGTGGGCGGAGTTCCTGGAGCGCTGCGAGACGAAGCACCATCCGATGTAGCAAAGGTTCGCCGCGTCCGGGCAGAAGGCCCGCCGGTCTGCCGGGACTTCGCACAGGAAGGCTGAATGTACGAACGGGGGGCTGTTCGAGTGATGGCCATAGACTGCGTGCAGTCGCTCGGACCTGGCGAGCGAACGTCGGCGGCTGCCGACACCGGGCGCTCAGGGTTCGCCGGGACGGCCGAGCGCTTCACCTTGAATATTTGCGTTCGGGACACGCCGAGCGGATCGCAGCTCAACTTGCCGAAGATGAGATTCGGCGATTCGGCGTCCCAACGGCTTACGTTTCTGCACTGGCGCTGTCGAGCCCAAGACCAAGCGGCCCCTCTAGAGTTCCAATCGAACTGCAGAATGCAGCCGCTCGACCGTCCGTAAGCGCCGCTGGCGGTGTTCACTACCATCTAGGGCATGACATCACCAGAATTGACCGGAGGTGCCGGCTTCACGTTTGAGGACGTCGTTGCCGCACGCTACCTGGCCGCCCTTGTATGCGGAACGACCGCGCCGGGTCTTGCCTCTCGAGTCGTCCATCGAGTCGCGCAGCAGCAAGCCGACTTCGGTGAACCGCTCGACGATATTGTTGTTGACGCCTTCTCCCTCGGGGACGGCTCGATGATGAGGGTCTCCCTCCAGGTGAAGCGCTCATTGACGATTTCAGGCGCGACCAGCAACGTGGACTTCCGGGAGGTTATACAGCGTAGCTGGCTCACGCTGCAGAAGGCCGACTTCCGAAAACATGCCGATAGGGTAGGCGCTGCGGTTGGGACCATTGCAGACGATGCGTTCCGCAACTTCACGACCGTTTGCGAACTGGCCCGCTCTTGTGAGACTGCCACTCACTTTGCTGCGCGCTTCAAGGACGAAGGCAACGCTTCGCAAGCCCAGCGAGATGCGGTTGAGACGGTTCGGGCTCTCGTCCAGGAGATGTCGAAGGAGCCTTTCACCGATGACGATCTGCATCTCCTGTTTGCTCACCTCGTCCTTATCAAGTTCGACGCTCTCCATGAGGGGTCGTCTGTAGAAGCGGAGGTGCTCACCGCGCTGCAGCAAGCGGTGGCGCCAGGTCAAGCTGGGAGGGCAGCTGAGCTGTGGGTGCAGCTGCGTCAACTGGCGCGCGCTGGCGCCGGGCGCTGCGCCGAATTTACCCGCGCAACGATTCTTCGGCAGCTGACCGGTGGTATTCGCTTCGCCGGCACGCCGGCGCTTGCCGGCGATCTTCAGGTGCTCCAGGAAGGCGCACGAAACTGGCTGAACCAACTGGCCGACAACATCGGCGGCGTCCATGTCGCGCGTGACAAGTTGCGGGCCACTCTCGCCAACGAGATGGCCAGCCATCGCCTGACAATCGTCAAAGGCCTACCTGGCACGGGCAAGACCGTACTTCTTCGGAGCCTGCTCGCCGACTATTCCGCCGACGGGCCAACCTTGCTGCTGGCGGCAAACAGGCTGACGGGGCGCAGTTGGCTCGAGTACGCGCGTGCGATCGGCCTCTCTCAGCTCGCACTCGAGCCGCTCCTGGTCGAGATTGCCGCTACTGGTCACGATGTGCTGTTCATCGACGGGCTCGATCGCGTCAGCCCTGAACAGCGCGCGGTGGTCACAGACGTACTCGGGCAGATCCTGGAGAACCCCGTACTCAGCAACTGGCGCGTCGTTGCTACTGCCCGCGACGCGGGGATTGAACCGCTGCGCAACTGGATTCCGTCGGCTCTGCTCTCCGGCGCTGGGGTCGGATACTTAGACGTTGGAAACTTGTCTGACGAAGAGGCTTCGGCGCTGGGCGCTTCAGTCCCGGCACTGCGATCGCTTCTGACAGGCGGCGACGAGCGAGTCCGGACACTGGCGCGACGGCCCTTCTTCGCTGCAGTACTGGCACGCGGCTTCTCCAGAGCCGGGTATCCCGCAGAGTTTGCCCCTCAAACCGAGGTCAGCCTCATCGACGCATGGTGGACTCGCGGGGGATACGACGCACAAGCGCCGCAGGCGCTTGCCCGACAACTTGCGCTCGTCGAGTTAGCTCAACGAAGTGCTCCCGATCTCGGCCGCAATCTGCGGATCCGAGATTTGACTGCCGCAACCCAGGCGGTGCTTCCAGCACTCGAGGAAGACGGCCTCGTCCAACAGGTGCGCGTAGGTCACACGGCTCAGTTCAGCCACGACATCTTCTTCGAGTGGTCGGTCTACCACTTGCTGCTGGATCAGGGCGACGACTGGGTTCGTGTGTTGACGGATACCGGGGAGCCGCCGGCCCTTGGTCGTGTGGTGGAACTACTGTCGCAATCAACCTATCTGGATCCTGACGCGTGGTCTCGCAACTTGAAGGCTCTCACGACCGCGCCGTTGCGCCCCCAATGGCTGCGGGCATGGCTCCTGGCGCCGATATTCAGTCCGGACTTCCGCAAGCACGCAACCGTCTTTGCTGCGTCGTTGTCCGATGACGACCACAGGTTGTTGGGCAAGCTGCTGGTATGGATGCAGGCCGAGAAGACAACACCGAACCCATTGGTGCTGTCCGGGCAGCTGGGCGCACAGGATCTGCAAGCAGCAGCCCGCATTCGCTTGGCCGACACGCTGGGCTGGCCCTCCGACTTTCCTGCATGGCAACGTCTACTGCATTGGACATTGGACACGCTGGACTCGATTCCCGAGGAGATCCTTGCCGATGTGGTGACGCTCTTCGAGACTTGGCAGATGTTTGCTGCTGACTATGCGAATCCCATCTCAGAGAGAGTCGTTCAGCAATGTACAAGCTGGTTGCACAAGATCGAGGACGACCATCAGTCCGGGCGCCGCTGGCGCCTCCGGAACGACACTGCTCCAGAGGCGCAGGAGCACGAACGAGTACCTACCCATCTTGAAAGTGAACTGCGCGGCTTGGTGCTGAGGTCTGCGCGCGCCTACCCGGCCATTGTCGCGGCCTACCTTGCCAAGGTGGCTTCGATCCGCCGTTGGGGCGATAAGGGTTTCGTCGAGCTAAACCGGTACTCGCCCTTGCTCGCGCAAACGCACCCAGCAGATCTGGCGCAGGTGGCGCGCAGCTACCTGATGCAAGAACTGCCAGACGACACGGCGGTACGTTGGCGCAACGAGGCACGCGAGCAGGGGCGCCGGCGCAAAGAGCTGATGGCCAAACCGCCCGAGCAGAGGACGCGGCTGGATTCGCTCGCCTTGGATAGCCCGATGCTGCCGAACACCTTCCAGCATCACGACTGGGACCGGCTGTCGACAGGAGGCGACCAGCAGGGCTACTTCCCGGCCTCACCGCTGCGCGAGCCCTTTCACTCACTCCTGTCCAGAGACGCCCCAGTCGGCCTGGCGCTTGTACGTGACTTGACCAACCACGCAACAATTGCATGGCGGCAGTTGCATCGCCACCTGCGCGGCAACGGGACGCCGATACCGCTGACCCTCGAGTTTCCTTGGGGGCGACAGGAGTTCTGGGGTACCTCGCTGCAGTACAGATGGTTCCGTGGCCACGGAGGGCCACAGGCCGTTGAGGCTGCCCTGATGGCCCTCGAGCGCTGGGCGCTTGATCAACTCGACGCAGGCCGACCGGCAGCCGAAGTCCTGCAGCAAGTTCTTGAAGGTCACTCGAGTGTCGCCACTCTGGGGCTGGTGGTTCACCTCACACTGCGAGCCAGCGAGGTCTCGGCGGCGACACTCCCGCTGGTCACCAGCCAGCGGCTTTGGCATCTTGACGTCCAGCGGTGGGTGAAGGAGTCGGAGTTCAGAACGGCCGGTCTCATCGGATTCGATGGCCGCGGGGGCGACAGCGAGCACAGGAGCGCTGTCGCGCAGACCGGCGCGCTGGAGTCGCGCCGCATGGAACTTCGCTCTCTGGTGCCGTTGTTTGTCCTGGGCCACGATGTGGCGCTTCGAGACGCATGCCGAGCAGCCATCGCACGGTTTCCGGATGCACTGGAGTTCGAGTTCGAGGAAGAGCAGGCGGATGAGAGCCGAGTCGCCGAACTGCGACGCACCGCCGAACTATGGGCTGAGTGGGGCCGCTCAGAGAACTACGCCGCTTCGAAGGTCCCCGGCCGGAATGACGTGGTTGGGATCGAACTGCGCAACCCGCGGCAGGCCGACCCGGATGTCCAGGCGGCGCGCCAACGCCACGCTCAGGTGACGCAGGAGGCCGAGCTGTGGCTCTGGGTGACGAAGTGCTTTGAGTCGGGGCAGTGGGCGCCGGGGTCCACGCTTGCCGAAGCCGTCGCTCGTGCAGACGCATTGTTGTCGGCTGTGGAGTCCGGTGCTGCCGCCTCCCTGATGCCGGGCAACTCGATCGCGCATGGCGCGGTCTCAGGGACCGCGGCGGCGGTGCTCTGTTTCGCAGAGTCGTGCGACTGCGACGCCTGGGCTGACGCGACGATCGACAAGTACAGCGATGAGCAGGAACGGCCCAGCGACGACGACTTCCCGCACGCTGTAATCCCGTGGCATCCCAAGATATTCGTTGCACATGCCTTGGCTGCGCGGGTTCGCCGCGGACGTGCTACCGCGGTAGATCGTGTGAACCTCTGCAATCTGGTCGCGCATCCCCTAGAAGTCGTTTCCCTGACAGCAGTTGATGGCTTGGCGAACTGCTGGGAGCGAGACCATCGCTTGGCTTGGTGCGGTATTGGCCTGGGTCTCCGGTTGGCACAAGCACAGCGATCTGCCGATCGGTATGACATGCCAAGAGAGGTCAGGCACGCTGCTGAAGGGTTGCGACGCAGCACGGCTGTCGAGCAGACCGTTCGGGATTACGAAAGCACCGGCAGTCTTCCGGCCTGGACGCTACCTCTTCCGGCATGGGCTCAGACAGCCGAAGGCACCGAAATGGATCGCGGCCTGGAGGATGACGAAGACGGCTGGCATCGAACGGACGACGTCTGGCTTAGCGGCCAGGCAGCCAAGGTCCTGCAGCGAGCGCCGGTCGACGTCATCATGCAAAGCCCGGCAAGAGGCCTCTTCGTCGAGGCCCTGGAAGGCTACCTTTCATGGACGCTGGACTCGGTCAATCCGGCCTGGCGAAGGGAGGGGCGCCGCAGCCGAGAACGGGAGAGCACTGAACTCTTCGAGTGGGAGCGTGAGCTGGGCCGGCTTGTTGCCCGGGTATCGCCATTCCTGCCGGCAAGAGACGTCCGGTCAAGACTGCTTGATCCCATCTTGCAGCAGCCCGACGAAACGGCGATGCGCTTGCTCAGGCCTTTCACGACCACGCTAACTTGCGCCGAAGTCATTGATGCGCGTACGGTCAGCAGCTCCACGCTGGAGTTGCTCGATATGGTGGTGGAACGAACCCTTCAACATCGCGACCTGCGGCGGTCTCGCTACAACGACGGGCGCCTTGGCGGCTTTGACCTGCCGGACCTGATCAAGTCGCTGTTGTTTGTCTACGTCGAGCGGGCAGATCTATCTACGCGGTTTGCGAATGGTGACTGGAGCCAGTTGGCGACGGTGATGCCACTGGTCGACAAGCTCGTTGGGAAAGCGGGATGGAATCCCTATGTCGCCACTCAGTTCACGACTCTTTGCGAGCGTGCTGGTGGCGCGTACCCAGCAGAGACATTCGCGGACCAAGTCCTGGTCCAAGTTGCGGATGGCAATCTTCCCAGTGGATGGAAGGGAACACTTATACCAGCGTCGATTGCAGGACTTGTTCAAGCGCATGCTGACCTGCTACACCCAATGCCGCAGCGCTTGGCTAGAAAGCTTTTGCGCATCCTCGATTCCCTCGTCGACCTTGGAGACCGCCGCAGCGCGGCGCTTCAGCTCAGCGAATCATTTCGGGGAGTGAAGCTCAAGGACGAGAACTGAGAGTGCCGCGGGTCGGCCCTTGAACTGATTCGCGAGCGCGCATCGGCGCACCCTTGGGCAGTTGGCGCACATCGGACAGGCGGCCGAACCACTGGCGGAGCGAGGCCTCATCGGCATCGGTGAACCGTCGCTCGCCGTGGAGGCGCTCGCCGGTGCCGTGCTTGAAGCTGACGTAGAGGGTGCCGCCTGGGCGCAGCGCGTTCCACAAACGCGCAAGGGCATCGGGCATCGCCGCGAGCGGTACATGCAGCAGGCTGGCGCAGCACCAGATGCCGTCGTACTGCGTAAGCGTCCGGTGATCCCATCTTGAACTGAGGCTGCGTGGCGATAACGATCGTGTCCAGTTAACGAATAGCTGGACACGATGGATACGGAGAACAGTCGCAAGCGCCGGCGCCACGGCGCAGAGCTGAAGGCGCGGATCCTGGCCGAGTGCGCTGTGCCGGGCGCTTCGGTGGCCAAGGTGGCGATTGCGCACGGGATCAACGCCAACATCGTGCACGGCTGGCGCAAGCTGGCACGCGAGGCAGGTGCAGTGACTGTGTCGCAGCAGTTCGTGCCAGTGGCCGTCGCGCCGACCGCGGATCAGGCGGCGGACAAACGCTCCATCGAGATTGAGCTCCGCCGCGGCGGCATCACGGTGAAGTTGAGCTGGCCGATGAGCGCGGCGATGGACCTGTCGGGCTGGATGCGCGAGTTGCTTCGGTGATCAAGGTTGAGGCGGTGTGGCTGGCCGTGGAGCCACTGGACATGCGTGCAGGCACCGAAGCAGCGCTGGCGCGCGTGGTCACGGTGTTCGGCGCCGCCAGGCCGCACCACGCGTACTTGTTCGCCAACCGTCGCGCCAACCGCATGAAGGTGCTTGTGCATGACGGCATCGGCGTGTGGCTGGCGGCCCGGCGCTTGAACAGCGGTCGGTTCGTCTGGCCCAAGGATGTCGGCGGCACGCTGGCGCTGAGCCGAGCACAGCTTGATGCGCTGGTGCTGGGCCTGCCCTGGCAACGCATCGGAGAGGCGGGTGTGATCACGTTGCTGTAGCGCGTCCATTGCGGCATCTGCCGATGGTGCTGGTAGCAAGCGCTCGGGCACTATCACACCCCGTGATCGCCGAAGACATCGACACGCTGGAACCTGAGCAACTGCGCGAGAAGCTGCGGACCTCACGCGCCGAGCTCGCGTTCAAGCAGGTCGTCATCGACAAGCTCACGCACGAGAACGCGATCCTCAAGCGGCTGAAGTTCGCCGCCAAGTCCGAGGCCTACAGCGCCCAGCAGACGAGCCTGCTGGAGGAGACCCTGGACAGCGATCTGGCGGCGGTGGCTGTCGAGATCGAGGCGATGGATCCCTCGACCAAGGCGGCAGGCCAGAAGCAGACACCGAAGCGCGAGAAGCTGCCGGCGAACCTGCCGCGCCGCGAGATCCGCCACGAGCCCGAGAACACCACCTGCGGCTGCGGCACACCGATGCAGCGCATCGGCGAGGACGTGGCCGAGAAGCTGGACTACCAGCCCGGCGTGTTCACGGTAGAGCGGCACATCCGCGGCAAGTGGGTGTGCAAGTGCTGCGAGAAGATTACCCAGGCACCGGTGGCGCCGCACGTCATCGACAAGGGTCTGCCGACCACGGGCCTACTGGCCCAGGTGCTGGTAGCCAAGTACCTGGACCACCTGCCGCTGTACCGCCAGGAGGCGATCTTCGAGCGTGCTGGGCACCTGATCGCCCGCTCGACGCTGGCGCAGTGGGTCGGTGAATGCGGCGTGCAGTTGCAGCCGCTGGTGGACGCCTTGGCAGCAGAACTACTGCGCCAGCCGGTGCTGCACGCCGACGAGACGCCTGTTGCGATGCTCAAGCCGGGTCATGGCAAGACCCACCGGGCCTACCTGTGGAGCTACTGCACGACGCCGTTCAACCCGGTCAAGGCCGTCGTCTTCGACTTCGCTGAGAGCCGCGGCGGCCAGCATGTGCGCGGCTTCCTCGGCTTGCCGGGAACGCAGGACAAGCCGGGCTGGCAAGGCAAGCTCGTCACCGACGACTTCAGTGGCTACAAGGCCTGCTTCGAGCTCGGCGTGACCGAGGTGGGGTGCCTGGCGCACGCACGGCGCAAGTTCCACGAGTTGTGGGTCAACCACGGCAGCCAGGTGGGCGAGCAGGCGCTGAAGTTCTTCGTTCAGCTCTACGACGTGGAGCGCGAGGTGGCCGATGCGGACAGCCAGGCACGGCTTGATGCGCGACGACGATCACGACCGGTTGCCGATGCACTGCACCAGTGGATGCGCCAGCAGCGCCAGAAGATCCCGGACGGCTCGGCCACAGCCCGGGCGATCGACTACAGCCTGAACCGCTGGGTGGCGCTGACGCGCTTCCTGGATGACGGCGATCTGCCGATCGACAACAACTGGGTGGAGAACCGCATCCGGCCGATCGCGCTGGGGCGGCAGAACTGGCTGTTCGCCGGCAGCCTGCGCGCGGGTAAACGCGCCGCCGCTGTAATGAGCCTGATCCACTCGGCCAAGCTCAACGGACTCGACCCGTACGCGTACATGCGCGAAGTGCTCGAGCGGCTGCCTACGCAACCCGCCAACCGCATCGCTGAGCTATTGCCGCATCACTGGCAGCCGACCACCTCGGCCTGAGCTCAGCTCCCGTCGTCAAGATGGGTTCGCCGGACGCTTACCGTACTGCGCCGTCTCGTCGATGTCCTCGACGCGCCGCACCGCGACTTCGAATCCGCAGTGCTCGCTGGCCAGCTTGGCCAGTTGCTCGGAGGCGTCGAAGGCCGTGACGCGGTATCCCATGCCCGCGAATGCCTTGGCGTCGCGCCCCGAGCCACAGCCGACGTCGAGGATGTGCGCCTGGGGCTGCAGCCCGGCCAGAAAGCCCCGATAGATCGGCGTCATGTCCACGCCGACCGTCGAGCTGAAGAAGTCCGCAGCGAACCGGTTGTAGTAGTGGTCGTTCTCGTCCATCCCTGGCTGACGGTGCGATTGATCGGTCAGTTCGTGACCAGGTTACCAGGCCGGATTGGCAACGCAGGAGTTCGCTTCATACGTTCGGGTGGACAGGAACCGGGTCATGTCGAGTTCGAGCTTTCCGTCTCCTCAGGGTCAACGGGGCGCGTGGTCGTCTCGCTGCCCACGACAACTGACCGACCCAAGTACATGCCTGCGATCCTCGTTCGCCCGTGCCCGAGCCGCTGGGCGATCTCCTGCCGAGCCTTCGCATCGACCTCCTTCGCGACGGGCCGCCCACCCGCGACGGGCGGCTTCTCACCGGTCAACTCCTCGTAGTCCGTCGCCGCTCCCTGATGCCGCAGCCCGTGCGGCGTCACGCCGAGGTCGGCCCGGGTGATGCCGAAGCGCTCCATCACGTAGCGCAGCCTTCGCATCGCGCGCTTCAGGTCCAGTCGAGGGTCGCCGATGCTGTCGTTCGGACCCGGCGCCACCCGGCGGGCGAACTCGATCGCGCTGCGCCGCAGGTCGTTGTCGATCGGGAAGAGCCGCGGCCGGCCACCCTTCGTGCCGCGGTGAACCCGCAGGTACGCGTCCACCCCTGCGTCCTTTCGGCCCGCCTGCGCCGCGGTGAGCACATCGCTGTTCGGCCGGAACATCAGGCTCTCCTTGAATCGCAGGTGGAAGGCGTGCATCAGTCTCAGTGCCGCTGCCGCGTACCGGTCGTAGCCCTCGACATCGCCGACCACGGTCATCACATCGACGCCTTTCGCACGCCACGCCTTGTCCTCGGTCGCGTTCTGATGTCGTGCGTACAGCGCCGCGTCGTCGAAGTACGCGCTCATCGGCTTCACCAGCCTGGGCTTGCCGATCCAGCCGGTGAAGGTGCGCAACTGGCTGGCGTAGGTCTGGATCGTCGAGGGCTTCAACCGCCCGGCCTTGACCTCCTGCGCCCAGTGGCCCATCACGCAGTCGACGTGGCGGCCGGTGAACGAGCGCGGGTCGAGTCGATAGCGTTTGGGGTGCTCGCGCAGGAAGCGGAACATCCACACGATCAGGCGCCCATGCTCGGCGATGGTCTCGTAGCCGACGCCCTTGTTGCGGGTGCTGTGCCGCCAGGCATGGCGCGCGAGGATCAGGTTGAGCACGTAGCGCCAGCGCTTCGGGTTGAGCGGAACGCTGTCCAGGTCCGGCTGCTCGTAGGTGCGCGGCCCGAACGGCCGAGTAGCGGGCTTGCGGGTGGGACGGTCTGAGGTCATCGCTGTCTCCAGGGGTCGAGGGTTGGTGGGTTCATCGGGTGACGGGATCGCGACATCGGCGGTTTCCAGTCGCC